>NZ_JBOFLP010000096.1:0-10357 GCF_051657925.1 Chroococcidiopsis sp. | reverse complement strand
TCCATACTCCAAACCAATTAATCGTAACGTTTTTTTAGGATTCGATTCAATATGATTTAGTATATCGCTCATGTTTCTGTATCAAAAAACCTCTTCAATCTTCTTCTACCACAGAATGTTACTATTTTGGAGATGTCTATTAATAATCGCGTCTCTCTCTTCTTTAGAGAATGGTATCCGAGCTGTTTTGCCAGTCTTCTTTGACCTAATCTCGCTAGCCATACCGTTAAATGGGTTCGATCTGACGCGCCTTTGCTTCTGCTGCCTTGCGTTTCTCTTAGGTATCAGCTAACCCTAGAGTTAAATATTTTTGTTTTCCGCCGTAGAGTATGCGTGGTAAATGTAGCCTCAACCGACCTTGAAAAGATTCAATACCTACGGAACCCTTACTTGACTTGTGTTGTGCTTTTATAGCTGCAACCTATTGACTATGAAAACCCCTGCTCTAAGCAAGGCATAGTCAAAAGCAATAGTCACAGCTAAGATTTAACAAATCTTCAATTGCGACAATTATGCTGAAAGCTTTGCTCTATCTAGTTTTTTCCGATGGCTCAAGGCAGATTTGAACTGCCGACCTTGGGCTTATGAGTCCCCTGCTCTAACCAACTGAGCTACTGAGCCAGATTTTTGACGCTTAACTATACTAACATATCGATCGCTAATCGTACTTTCTGACAAAATTTTGAAGCTAGACTCAAATTCGAGCCAACTCGATTTAAATTGAGAGGACACCGAAAGTTTTTCTCTATACTGTGAAATTGGCATGAGCATAAACACAGATGTAGCTTTTTAGCAAGTCTGAACTATACTGTTGCTGCTCGTATTCATCCTTACGATTAAGGATTGGATTAAAAAAGATGAACATCTACGGCTTCCTCCAATCTATCGGTATCGCCAGCCCATATGGTTATGGTTGGCTATCAGTCATGTTTACCTTTGTGTTGGCGTGGATAGTCACTTGGCAATTAATGCCAGAAGTGCGATCGTTCGCTTTAAAAGTAGGTTGGGCAGACCAGCCTAACGAGCGACGGCTCAACCGCGAACCTTTGCCTAATGCTGGTGGTTTGGTAATTTATACTGGAGTGTTAGCTGCTTTAGTATTGGCAACGCTTTTGCGCCCCATAGTTATTGAAGGAGTGCTAGCTGAGGTACTAACAATCTTGTTAGGAGGCTCGATTTTAGTTTTAGTAGGATTCATTGATGACCAATTTGGCTTGCCACCTTGGGTACGCTTGTCCGTACAAATTCTGACAGCTTTTTTACTCATTGCTAGCGATATCCGCATCGAAGCTAGAATATTTCCACCAATCGATCCGTTACTTTCGACTCTGATTACCGTGCTGTGGGTAGTTGGAATTACGAATGCAATTAACTTGATGGATGGAATTGACGGTTTAGTAGGAGGAGTCAGCTTTATCACTTCTATGAGCCTACTAGCAGTCTCGGCACAATTTGCCACTAGAGCCGCAGCAACTTTACTCTTAGCAGCATTGGGAGGCTCAGCACTAGGATTTCTGCGTCATAACTTTCATCCTTCCCGCATCATCATGGGAGACGCTGGAGCTTATTTTTTTGGCTACGTGCTAGCGGCTACCGCAATTTTAGGTAGCTTAAAAGTTAATACTGTATTTGCTTTAGTACCAACAATCCTATTTCTGCTGCTACCAGTCATTGACACAACTCAGGTGTTTGTCCTGCGGCTGATGGCGGGGAAAAATCCTCTTAGTACTCCTGGTAAAGACCATCTACATCACCGCTTGTTGGCTACTGGCTTATCGCAACGAGCTACGGCGATCTCATTATGGTCTTTCACCGCGATCGCGAATTGTTTAGCAATGAAATTACAAGGTATGACCCCTCTCACTATCTTGATGACTATGCTCAGCATTGTCGCACTTCTAAGCTTCACCATCTGGCAAAGAATTAGAAAGGCATGAAGGGGGTAGGGGAAGAAGTCGTAAGTCGTAAGTCGTAAGTCGTAAGTCAGAATTCACTTACCAATCCCTACTCCCTACTCCCTGTTCCCTGCTCCCTTCATCGAGGTAAAAAAGCCATCGGATTAACTGCTTTTTTACCTAGAGGATGAATTTCAAAGTGTAGGTGAGGACCGGTACTAAAACCAGTATTACCCATCTCGGAAATCTGCTGCCCTTGGTAGACTGTTTGACCTTTGTGAACGAGCAATCGCTTGTTGTGGGCATAGCGAGTAACTGTACCATCTGTGTGTTGAATATCAACCATATTGCCGTAGCCGCCAGAGTTCCAGCCTGACTTGATGACGACTCCAGCCGCAGCCGCAAAAATAGGTGTCCCCACCGGAGCAGCAATGTCAATTCCCCGATGCATCCTCCCCCAACGATAGCCATACCCGGAAGAAAGTTTCCCTCTAGCAGGCCACATAAAGCCCTTTTTGGAAATTATCGGTTTGGGTAAATAGGTATCTGCTGAATCTAAAGGTGGTAATGCTGGCGATACGTTTCGTTGCTGAATTGATTGGAGCGAATCTGTTGCATCTCTACCAATCGGTGCTGTTGCCAAGCTATCGTCACTTTCATCTTCAGTGGGTTGCACTGAACGCTGCGGCTGTTTTGGTGCTTCTACTTGTAAAGTCTTGCTTGCTTGTTTGGAATTGAAGTTTCGATCTGTTTTCAATTCGACAGATGCAATCTGACGCAGCTTCCGCAACAAGCGATCGCCACTCGTCTTGGCAGCAGGTTGTTCTGCTGGTGTTGCTTGACTCAGCAATGGCTGGGTGCGATATCTGTGCTGTAATTTCTCGATATCACTACGTAAATTTTGGACGTAGCGATCGCTCAACTGTGCTTGTTCTGCTTTTGCTGATTGCTGCCGCTGAATTTCTGCTATCCCTTGAGGATTGGCTTCCACAACCGAATCATCTTCAGAAATGTTGCCACCCATACCAGCATTAGTATTGTTTTCCAGAGCTGCTGTTATTGGCTGCTGGCTCTCACTTCCCTTTGATGGCGAAATTGGTACGATCAGCTGTTGGGCGATCTGAATGCGGTTGGGATCGGCTAATTTGTTGGCGGTAATGAGAGTTGTCAGTGGTAGCCCGTGTTGTTGCGCGATCGCACTCAGCGTGTCTCCGGCTTTTACCTTGTAGCTAAGTGCCTGTAAGGGGACTAGTACCATTGGGCGATCGACCGCCATTTTTGGCAGACTTGCTCCTGTCTGCGTTCCTGCCAAAGACATGCTTCGAGCTTCAGGCATTGCCTCCAGTACGTAAGGCATTGCCTCCCCACTTGCATTACCATGTGTTGAATGTGGTCTTTGTAACTGAGGATGGAATGCTAGTAGAGACACTGCGGGTTGCAGCCCAGGCTCGCTTGCTAGCGATGCCCCCATTTGTTCCTGGCTCGATGTACCTGCCGATGCTTGCCACTCCTCAAACACCATCTCTGCCGAACTATCTTCTTCCAAGCGATTCAATTTCTGTCTCAGGCGATCGATCGACCATCTTTGTCTGGCGATCGCTGCTTCTCGCTCGTCTAGTTGAGATACTAACGCTGCTGTTGATACGGTAATTTTACTTGCCTTGAGCTGGCGAATCAGGCGATTGACTCGCAAAGCCTGTAAAACTTTGGCTGTTTTCTCTGTTGGTTGCTTGGCTACAGGCTCAAATAACTGTGTCGCGTTAGTATGACTTCGAGTGAATGCTAAAGGCACGGTTGCCGCGATTCCTGTTGGCACACCAATGCTGCTAATAGTTAAGCTCGCTCTAGTTGCTATCGGCATTTGACTGAGCGAAGGCTGATTTACGGCTATGGCTGGAGCGCTATTACTGATTTGGGTCAATAGCAGATTGGACGCTCCGGCTGAGAAAATAATGCCGATCGTGGCGGCTGAAGTCCGCACTTGCCGCTTGGCTTTAGAGGCTCGATCTGCCCGATCTTTTGCCCACGTTTGTTTCAACAATGACCTCCTGTCTGGAATAGCGCTTAACTACCTCTGTTCATTTGCTCTGGCGATCGCAATTGCGATACTACTACATGAATGTTTTGAGTGTTCTCAAATCCAGTTTTTCATGCTGAGATAAATATGCTGAGGCAAGCTTACTAGGCATTTTTGATTTAAACAAGCTTACAGCCTATTGGCAAAAAAAATTAACGTTGTCTCCAGTCTGCTCAATATACTACAGTTGGGCAATTTCTACTTAAAGAATAAGAACTGCCCAGAATACAGGCATTTTTTGTTTTGGCATATTTATTTTTTCTTTTATCGTCTTTTAACATTTTTTAATTAAATCGTTACATTGATGTATTGAGTCATGTTACTTATGTTCTCTATTACACATAGTCAATTTAAGTTAATTTCTGTAAGCCAACAAGTATCGCATTTTACCAAAACTGCGAGCTACACAGCCAAAGCTTAAACCTGAGTACAATTACTCAAATCCTTAGCTTATCTCTATATGAGGGCTATCAATCCTCTATGACAAGGTAGATAAAAGATGAAGAAAATGTATCATCGAAAAAGACAGTTTGGTCAAATAGTTTATAAAAATTTCTTATATCTGCCTCAAGACTGAAAACTCGATCGTGAGAAATTAGCCAAACTAGCTGTAAAAAAAATTACTTCAATTTAAATCTAAGTCAAAAAAACCAGAGAATATACGTAAGTCAGTTATCAGTTAACAGGGGGCAGGGAGCAGGGAGCAGGGAAAGTTTGAATTTTGAATTTTGAATTTGTAGTTGCTCCCTATGCCCTCAAATATCCTAATTGCCGACGGGCTTCAAACAAACCAATGGCGACGCTGACAGAAAGGTTTAGACTGCGAACGCCAGTTTGAGCCATAGGAATGTAAACTCTAGCATGACAGACAGAGAGGACGGCTGGAGGTAATCCAGTTGTTTCGCTACCGAATAGCAACCAATCGTCAGCCTGAAATTGGTATTCGATGTAGTTCGATTCACCTTTAACGCTAAAGCCAACCCAGCGTCCCCCGCGCTCTAGATAATAGGTTTTGAAGCTGTCTAGAGATTCGTGGTAATGCAAGTTGACATATTGCCAGTAGTCTAAGCCAGCTCGTTTCAAATAGCGATCGCTAATTTCAAAACCCAACGGTGCAACCAAATGCAATTCTGTCCCTGTCGCCGCGCAGGTACGGGCAATATTACCTGTGTTGGGAGGAATTTGCGGGTGAACCAAAACGAGTTGAGGCATTTACAGTAAGTCAAAAGTCAAAAGTTAAAAGTCAAAAGCCAAGTATTCGTAGAGGCGGGTTTTTTGGGCAGACTATTCTAGAACAGATCGTTCTGCGGTTAAATCCGCCCGTACAAAAGTGAAAAGCTAAAACGTTCGATCGAGATATTGTCCTCTCCATAGCACAATTTAGCTTCGGATTCATAAATATATAGTTTTTTTAAATAAATGTAAATCGAAAACAAATGATTAAAAATTCTTAACATTTATTTGTCACTTGTCACTCGTCATTTGTCATTTGTTCTACCAATAACAAATGACAAATAACTGATGACTAATGCACTACACCATTGCCGACGAACAGAGCTTATCTTCCAGTTCTAACTCGCGATCGCTCATTGCTTGAATAGATTGCATGATAATGCTTCTTGGCTCAAAGCCGTATGCATGAAGTTTCAACCACTGCTGAGCGGTGTTACCCTCGCGCAGAATTTTTTGTACGGGAGAAAGAAAACAATTGAAGCCGTTTTGCTTGGCGATCGCCCAGACTTCTTGATAAACTTCTTCAATCCAGTCTCTCGCTAAGATTTTTCTGCCGTCTTGCCAATGAGTTAGCTGAGCGTCGAGGCTAGAACGAGCGACTGCGCTTTCGTTAGCAGCAGTAATTGTCAACAAATCTTCAGCGCGGGTTGTTGCTGGTAGGGTACTCATTTCTAGCGGATCGAGTTGTGGATCTGCTATGAGTTGGCACAGCCGCGCTTCTAGTAAGGCAGTAATACTTAATAAAGCAATCGGATCGGTGACGAGATCGCAGATTCTTAATTCTAAACGGTTGAGGTCGTAAGGGCGGCGATCGCCATTCGGTCTTACCGATGCCCAAAGATGGCGCACGCTCTGCATTGTCCCTGCGGCTAACTGTTCCTCAACCCAACGAATATGATGAGCGTGGCTTTCAAACAGGGGAACGTGCGCGGGAGTTTGAGGAAAAACTGCCCAACGGGTGGAGTGATAACCAGTAGGTTCGCCGTCAATAAAAGGAGAGGAGGCGCTGAGGGCGAGGTACAGAGGTGCTTCGACGCGGATCAGACGACACGCCCGTAAAAGTACTTCTGGATCTTCAATCCCAACATTAATATGAACGCTAGCAGTAACAACTGTAGTACCGTAGGTCTTTTCAATATATTCGTGGTATGGGTTATTCGGGTCGGAACGGTAGAAGCGATCGCTCCCCCCCAAAGATAAAGTACTACCAGGAATAAACGTGTAGTTGCCCAAGCGCTTGAGATATTCCCGTATTTTGCGCCGAGGGCGCAGTAGTTCGCACAACTGTCTTTCGTATTGATTTGAGGGAGACGTTATATACTCTACGTTACGGCTATCTGGCTCTTTGGCAAAATTACCCTCTAAATTTGCCACGATTTTGTCTGAAAGACCGACGACATCACCCGACGGTGTCCCCGTGTACATTTCAATTTCAAAGCCTTTTGATAGCAGCACTTGATTCTCCTCGGCTTGCAGTGAGTAATTCTTCCACTAACTAAGTGTATCTAGCAGCGGCAAAACTTTGCATCTGCCCGAAAGTTCAATACCTGCATTAGTTTGACTGACAGAGTTTCTATCCGTAGTTAGGTGCAGTTAGATCTTTATTTAATCCCAGAAGGTAATGCCAGAAGGCAGCAGGGAAAACATCCCTGGAATCCTTAGATGGCGGTTTAACCTTGCTATCACCATAGATCTAACCACCTCGTATCGACTCCTCTATAAAGAATCATATCGCTTTTCAGGAAATGAGCTGCGGATCGCTGTCAGCAGTTGATGAATAGCGCGAATAAATGAGGCTTGTCTGCCATTATTCCCGCTTTGCTTGCAAAAACTCTAGTTTGCGAGTATTCGTTAGCTCGTTGGAGAAACTTATGCGAAGAACGAAACGATTTCGATGGATACGCTATGTATTAATTGTAATTATGGTTTGCGGACTTGCTATTCTACCTCAAACAGTTCTATCTCAAGAAAGACAAATTTTTACAGTTAATAGCATCTTAGATGAACCGGACGGGAATATAGGTGATGGGAACTGTGTTTCCAATCCTTCCCGCCTCTGTACGTTACGCGCCGCAGTACAGGAAGGTCAGGCAGTCAACCGTGCTATCACCGTCCCAGCAGGTTTATACGAACTAAGTCAGGGACATTTAGATGTCACCAAAAACTTAACCCTGACTGGTGCAGGTTCTGGAAAAACAAAAATAGATGGCATGTTGAAAAGTCGCGTGTTCGATATCGCTGACACTGGCTTTGCCTACATTGGTAAAGTCACAGTACAGTGGGGTAATGCAACCCCTGGCTTTGCCAGTCACTCCCACGGTGGTGGTCTTCACAACCACGGGACGCTGATTTTAGTTGACAGCACAGTCAGAGCAAGTTCTATTAACTGGAGGTATGGTAACGTTTGGGGTGGCGGTGGACTTACTAATGCAAGTACGGGCAAAGCGACACTCGTGAACGTAACGATTGTGGGAAACTCTACATCTGGTGCAGGTGGGGGAATTGAAAACCTCGGCACGATGGATGTGTACAATAGCACGATCGCTAACAATCAGTCTTTCCGCTCGGCAACGAGTGGTGGTGGAATTGCCAATACTGGTACGATTCAGTTAAAGAATACGCTGGTAGCAAATAACTATGAGGGTGATAATTGCGACGGCACGATTGTCGATCTCGGTGGCAACCTGTCAAGCGATGCAACCTGTGGCTTTCCTACTAGCCGAAGTAACGTTGAGATCGTACTAGGCGGACGTGACGATAATGATATGTTGCCAATCTACGCTGAGAGTCCGGCAATCGATCGCGGGATCGACGACCAATGCCAGAGTACCGAGCAACGTGGTATGACTCGACCCCTGGACGGAAACAGAGATGGTGTTGCTGGATGCGATGTGGGTGCATACGAGTATCTCGCACCTCCAGCAGAGGGAATTGACAAGATGACCAACTAGAAAATTTCTATTTAGAAAAATAAAGAGTGGTTCGTTTTGAATTTGAGATTTTTTGGGATTTTAGATTTGGTCTAAAACCCCAAATTTCCTCTGATGCTTTTACCTTCTAGAGCGTCTGCGGAGGCGATCGATTGTGACGGCAACAATAATGACTAAACCCTTGACAACTAACTGCCAGAAGAATGACATATTCAATAGAGTTAGTCCGTTATTGAGGGTGGCAATGATTAACGCACCAAGCAGAGTTCCCCAGATAGTGCCAATCCCACCAGAGAAACTGGTTCCGCCCAAAATTACAGCCGCGATCGCATCGAGTTCGTATCCATTCCCTAGCATTCCTGTAGCACTGTAAAGACGGCTGGCGCTCATAATTCCCGCTAAGCCGGAGAGCAAGCCACTGACACCGTAAACAAATAACAGTACTCGCTTGACCTTAATTCCCGTTAGCCTTGCTGCCTGTTGATTGCCACCCACTGCATAGATCTGCATTCCCAAAATAGTGCGGCGGAGGATAAACCAGCTAGCTACCACTGTAAGCAACGCAATTACCACTAACCAAGGAACTGGTCCTAAGTAATTAATCCCGATCCAAGCAAAGTTGAGGTCGCGGTTGATAACGGTTGTACCGCTAGCAATTAAATAAGCAGCCCCTCGCAGAGCCGTGAGCCCACCTAGAGTGACAATGAAAGGTGGCAGTTCAAGAAAGGCAATTAAAGCACCGTTAATTAAGCCCAAACCCAAGCCTGCGAGTAAAGCAACGGGAACCGCCAGCCAGCCGACCCCTGGTATGAGTGATGTCAGTACGCCAACTACAGCTGTTACTCCCAGGATAGAACCAACCGAAAGATCGATTCCGCCCGTAAGGATTACAAACGTCATCCCTGTTGCTAGCACGATGTTGATCGATGCTTGCCGGAATATATTGACTATGTTGCCTGTGGTAAGAAAGTTAGGCGTGAGTAAGGCGAAGAGAATGCAAATCAGCGCCAGAATCGGTAGAATTCCTACTATCTGAAGCAGGTTACTTGCAGATTTACGCCTACCTCCCTTGGGGCGATCGCTCGATCTGCCGCGCATTGGTTTTGATTGGATTTGACTCATAATTTTTCTCCCTCAATTGCTCCGGTGGCGTAAGTCATAATCTTTTCTTGCGTAATTTTCTCGCCGTTGGTACTGTTTAATTCGCCAACTAAACGCCCTTCTCGCATCACCAAAACGCGATCGCTCATCCCAATAATTTCGGGTAGTTCGCTCGAAACCATTAAAATTGCAACTCCTTGGGCTGCTAAGTCGCTAATGATGCGATAAATCTCGCTTTTTGCGCCAATATCTACACCCCTTGTGGGTTCGTCTAACATCAAAACTTTGGGCTTAATTGCCAACCATCTTGCTAGCAGCAGTTTTTGTTGGTTGCCACCAGATAAATCTAAGGCTCTAATGCCTAGTTCTGCTAGCCGAATATTGAAGTTATCGACTGCGGCTGAGGCAATTTGGTTAATTCGTAATGGGCTGATCGTGCCTACTTTTGCTTCCCGTTTGAGCAGGTTAATTGCAATATTCTTGCGGCAGCTCATTTCGAGAAATAAGCCCTGTTCTTTGCGGTCTTCTGGCACGTAACCAATACCCGCGGCGATCGCATCGCTGGGTTGATTGATGTTGAGATGTTTACCATCTAAAATCACTTCACCACTTGTCTTGGGGTCAGCACCGAAAATTAACCGACAGAATTCCGTACGTCCTGCGCCTACCAGCCCCGCCAAGCCAACAATTTCTCCTGCATGTAGTGTTAAACTTGCAGGCTGAATTTTGCCACCATCGCTAATGTTCTTTACTTCTAGTACGACTGAACCGATGGTTTTTCCAGGCTGTTTTTCAAACAAATCTTGCAAAGGTCTGCCTACCATCATTTGTACCAGGCGCTCGCTAGAGATCTCCTGGCGTTCTAAACTGCCTACATACTCGCCATCTCGCAAAACGCTAATGCGATCGGCAAGCGCGTAAATTTCTTCCATGCGATGACTGATGTAGATAATGGCAATGCCGTTGTCTCGCAGCTTACGAATTAACTCAAATAGTTGTTCTGTTTCGCGGTCTGACAGTGCTGCGGTTGGCTCGTCCATAATTAGGATGCGGCTATTGTCCTTGAGCGCCCGCGCGATTTCGACTTGTTGCTGTTCGGCAATTGAGAGGCGAGAAACCGT
>NZ_JBOFLP010000095.1:0-7169 GCF_051657925.1 Chroococcidiopsis sp. | reverse complement strand
AATATTACGCTTAGAGCCGCAGCTAGCCGTTTTAATCGGGGAATGACCGGAACGAATTTTGATGGTAGAGGTGCGATAATCGGTGTAGCCCAAGAGGGTTTGTAGGTAAGTCAAACGCAGTATGCAAGATACGTGTCTCATACCAACGCCACCCTATAGCGCCTTAATTTTTGACTGTGACGGCACTCTAGCGCATACTATCCCCACTCATATTCAAGCGTGGCTAGCAACGCTACTTCCTCTGGGTGTCGATCTCAGCCAGGAATGGCTTTACGATCGCCGAGGTATGTCATCGCTGGAATTAATCGAAACTGTAAATCATACTTTTGGATTCGCCTTAGATGCTAATGTTGTTAATCCCACACGGAAAAAATATTTCTTAGACTTACTACATCAAGTGGTAGAAATTGAAGCAGTAGCAGATGTTGCCCGCAGTCATTATGGTAAAGTTCCCCTAGCAGTAGCTTCAGGCGGCGATATTCGCGTGGTAGAACCTACTCTAAAGGCGATCGGGTTATATTCTTTATTTGATGCGATCGTGACTGTTAACGATGTAGAACGGGGTAAGCCCGCACCTGATATTTTTCTGTTGGCTGCCGATCGCATGGGCGTTACTCCTACAGATTGCATCGTTTACGAAGATAGCGAGGCAGGTTTAGAAGCTGCCCACCGTGCGGGAATGCGGGCGATCGACGTGCGGGAACTGTGGCTGACAGCAGAAGCGGAGATAGGAGTTACAGATAGTCAAGAGGCGGGAATGTAAAGATTTGTCACAATAAAAGTAGGGTCGATCGCTACAATCAATCGCGATCGCGCTTTCATCGTCACCAGCTATTCAAATTCATGACTGCCTCACCTCTAACTGCATCCAGCTCATTTCCACCCGTAAAAACGTGGACTTGGCAGGGATTTTCGATTTGCTATCAACAACAGGGCGATACCGGTATTCCCGTCATCCTAGTACATGGCTTTGGGGCTTCTTGGTGGCACTGGCGCAAGAATATTCCTTATTTGGCGCAGACTTGTAGAGTGTACGCTATCGATCTAATTGGCTTTGGTGGTTCCGCTAAACCGGCTCCAGGGGAGTTACAGCCAGGGAAACAAATCCCGTATTCGTTTGAAACTTGGGGACAACAAATTGCTGATTTTTGCCGCGAAGTCGTGGGAACATCGGCAGTTTTCGTTGGTAATTCTGTCGGTTGTATTGCAGCAATGCAAGCAGCAGTGTACGCCCCCGATTTAGTCGTAGGTGTGGCAATGCTCAATTGTTCCCTACGTTTGCTTCACGATCGCAAGCGCAGCGGCTTACCTTGGCATCGACGCTTCGGCGCACCACTAATTCAGAAATTATTAGCAGTTCAACCAGTTGGGAAATTTTTCTTTCAACAACTTGCCAAACCGAAAACAGTCAAAAAAATCTTGCTCCAAGCTTACGCTCATCCTGAAGCAGTAACAGATGAGTTAGTAGACCTTTTGATGGCTCCAGCGAAAGATGCTGGGGCTGTAGCAGTCTTTGTTGCTTTCACAGCTTATTCTCAAGGACCGCTACCAGAAGACTTGTTGCCCCAGCTATCTTGTCCGGCAATTTTCTTGTGGGGAACAGCCGACCCTTGGGAACCCGTAGAGTTGGGGCAAGAACTAGCTAACTATCCCCAAGTACAAAAGTTTATTCCCTTAAAAGGAGTCGGGCATTGTCCCCAAGACGAAGCACCAGAATTGGTGAATCCGATATTACAGGAGTGGATTGTGGAATTGGGGAGTCGGGAGTCGCGAGTCGGGAGTCGGGAGAGTGGCTAATAGTAGATAGGGTGTGGGGTGTGGGGAATTTTGAATTGTCTTGCTCCCTCAGCCCCCTCAGCTGCCTTGTCCCTACTCGCTCCTCGCTCCTCGCTCCTCGCCCCTCATTTCTTGTTCCAACCAATCCTTACCAACTTGAATGGTAACGTCAGAACCGAGGTTGCCCGTGCTTTCAACGCGGACTTCGCCTACGTTCAAGAGGTCGCGGATGGTTGTAGCACTTTCAGTATCGCCTTGCTGGGCAACAACATGAGTTGTGTCCAATGGCTCAGACCACGATTTTGTAATGTATACATTGCGATAGCCTGCACCAGCAAGAGATTTGACCAAAGAGCGGACAGCGCGATCGCTACCCGTGCTATTGGAAATTGCAATTCTCAATCGCGCCGGATCGAAGTCAACTGGCTCGGATTCAGAAAGAGGAGCATCGAAATGCTGCGTTGCCATTTTGGCAATGCGATCGCTGTCTGGCAACCAGTAGCTAGCTTTATACTCTCCTGTATTACTAAATCGTCCAGGCAACATCAACATTTGCATGTTAGAACGATTAGTTTGTACGCCAAAATTTGCCAGTGCTACCAATTCATCCATCGACAAATTCGTATCGAGGTGCGATTGAACCACAGAGAGAATCTGCGGCATCCGGGTAAGGGTATTCGGCGACAAGGTTTGTTCCGTTAGCGCCCGCATAACGAGTTGCTGGCGTTGAATCCGTCCGATATCACCGTTTTCGTCGTGACGATAGCGCAGCAGTTGGAGAGTCTTGTTACCGTCAAGATGCTGTTTGCCAGCTTTGAGATTAATGTATAAATGCTGGCTATCATCTTGATATTTCATATCTTTAGGAACGTAAACGGTTACGCCACCCAAAGCATCGATCAACTTTTCCACTCCTTGGACGTTGATCCGAATGTAGCGATCGATCGGCACTCCATCTAGTAATTCGCTAATAGCTTTAGCACTACCTGCTGGACCACCAACGAGATTAGCTTCATTGATTTTCGCTATGCCTCGACCTTCTATCTTGGTGCGGGTATCTCTGGGAATAGAAAGGGCAGCGATTTTTTTGGTCGCTGGGTCAAATCGCAGCAAAAGGATAGTGTCTGTCAAGCCGTCGAAGGAGTTGACTAACGCATGATATCCTTGCTTTTTGATTTCGGCAGCAGGAGTATTAACGTCTGTGGTGAGAACTTTTACACCTAGAACTAAAATATTAACTGGTCGGGTCAGCTCCGAAAGTTTAAAACCAGCCCGCGTTAAGCGATCGCCATGAGTACCGAAAATTGCTTGCTCCTCAGGGCTGAGCTGACTTTGCATCAGCGGCTTGGTTGACATAGTATAGGCTAAGAGCGCCCCTGCTGTGGCTGACAACACAGCGACACCACTCATGATTACCCAGAACCACAGCCAACGCCCAGTCCTACTCATAGCACTACTGCGCCTAAAATTTTTGGAATTACTTGTAGAATTGGATTTTGAGCCTGATATTCTTTGCACTGATACAACTTCCTCACACTTAACACTAGTCAGCAAAAATAGTTAATAAGTTTTTAACATGATAATGGACAAAGGCACAGCTATATGCTGCGCTTTCTCAATTGGCATATTCGCTGCACGGGTAACGCTGGCTACTGAAACAGTAAATTTCATGGCTTTGCGATCGAATTAGAGAATATTGCCTGGAGTCTACTGCAGATCCTGCAAAGTCGTCATCTGGCTTATTACGGAATTCCAGCCAGAGAGTCGTACTTTCTACCGATGGCGTTGTCTCCGAACCTCAGCGTCGATCGAGCGTCCGATCTGCAAGTGCCGAAAATCCTGGTAGACGCACTGACTTACCAGCAGTCAATCGCAGCATTAACCACACACTGACTAAAAAATACCCAGATGTCAGTAAACTATTTAACATTAATAGACGAAAATTTAAAAACTCTGAAGCTTCTGCTCCAGCACTCAACAAGAAATATACCAGCAACCAGCTTAGTGCTAGAGTGATAGATAAACGGCTGACGGCGAGTTTTTCTGTGTGAGAATTGGTAATTGGTAATTGGTAATTGGTAATTGCTCCCCTGCTCCTCTGCCCCTCTGCTCCCTCTGCTCCCTCTGCCCCTCTGCTTTCTTCCCCTGCTCCCTGCTCCCTGCTCCCTGCTCCCTCGTGACGATACAACGTCCACAGTGAAGGAAAAAAGCCAATAATGGGGATGAGGTGAAAAAGTAAATGCAGGCGATCGCTATTTAAATGCTCTGAGACTGTAAGCTTTTTCATATGATGTAATCGAATCCGAGCTTGGGGGGATGAGTTATGACAGCGGAGTTAGGGATAATAGGCTGCAAGGGACATTTGATTTAGTTCGCTCCCGCAACTGAGAAAATGCAGAAACGCATTATTATAGGTTGGTGGCAAGCAATGTCACCTTTGACGCGATTTCTGGCGATCGCGCTATTGGCTCCACTACTCGTACTCAATGCTTGGGCAATTTCCTCCATCGTTGATTACTTCCACTCGCTGATTGTTATTTTAGTCGGTGCTTCTTTACTAGCATTTTTGTTGAACTATCCGGTAGGCTGGATGGAGCAGCAAGGCGCAAGGCGAGAACAAGTTGCTATTTTAGTCTTTTTGTTGGCTTTGTCGATTTTACTGGCGCTAGGTGTCACCCTCGTGCCTCTAGTGATTAGTCAGGCGCAGCAGCTCGTAACTCGCTTGCCAGAATGGATAGACTCAGGACGCTATCAGTTGGTGTTGTTGAATGATTGGGCTGAGGCTCAGGGTTATCCAATTAATCTCGATGCCTTAGTAATACAAATCAACGATCGCGTTAAGGGACAATTACAAGCGATCGCCGTCCAAGCATTAAACCTAGCTGTGGTGACAGTGACAAGCCTGCTAGATTTTTTGCTGGGCATGGTTTTGACATTTTATTTGTTACAGCATGGGGACGAACTCTGGCAAAGCTTAATCGCTTGGCTACCAACACCCATTCGCCAGCCTTTTTCCCAAACTATCCGGTTGAGCTTTCAAAATTACTTCATCGGACAGTTAATTTTCGGTATTTGTATGGGTTCTGCCCTAACTGCCATTTTCTTGTGGCTGAAAGTGCCGTTTGGTTTGCTGTTTGGAATCACGATCGGGTTTATGGCTTTAGTTCCCTTCGGCGGAACGGTGGGAATTATTTTGACCACTTTATTAGTAGCGCTGCAAGATTTCTGGCTAGGTACTAGAGTCTTGGTAGCATCTGTCATCATTCAGCAGATCTTAGATAACATCGTTGCTCCCCGTATTCTTGGTAGCGTAACTGGATTAAATCCCGTATGGGTACTGATTTCCGTCTTAACAGGCGCTAGAGTTGGCGGTTTGCTAGGCGTAATCGTTGCCGTACCCACAGCAGTCGTGATCAAAACAGCCTTAAGTGCCGTGCGATCGCCCCAACTGACTGAAACGAGTTCTACTATGGCAGCAACTGAGGCAGAAAAAACTAGTCTTACAGGGAGCAGGGAGCAGGGAGCAGGGAAGCGGGCAGAGGGCGAGGTTCCCTCGCCATCGGAGCCGCGTAGCAGGGAACAAGTAGCTAGCAGTGAGTAGTAAGTCGTGAGCGGTGACAGTACAATTCCGAATTCCGAATTCCAAATTCCGAATTCAGTTGCTCCTTGGCGATCGCCTTTAGCAAGGGCGCTGCACCTCAATCGCAGTCTACCTTATGCCCGTTATCTTCAACTGGCGACTGTCCGACTTGATGGTCGTCCTGCGAATCGGACACTTGTATTTCGGGGCTTTTTAGACAATAGCGATCGCCTCAAGTTTGTCAGCGATACTCGCAGTGAAAAATTCGCTCAGATTGAAGCTCTACCTTGGGCGGAAGCTTGCTGGTATTTTCCCAAAACCCGCGAACAATTCCGCATCACTGGTACGCTAAAGGCGATCGCTGACGATTCCGAGCCAAAATTACAACAAGCCCGCAGATCGAGCTGGCAAGAGTTAAGCGACTCCGCACGGCTGCAATTTGCCTGGGCGCATCCCGGTGAGCCAAGAGCCGCCGCCGATGCCTTCAATCCTCCAGCACCGCCCGCAGAAGTGCCATTACCGCACTTTTGTCTGTTGCTTTTAGAACCAGTCCAGGTAGATCGCTTAGAATTGCGTGGCGACCCTCAAAACCGTACTATGTACACTTGGTTAGAAGGCGATCGCACTTGGTCTACTCAAGCCGTCAATCCTTAAATCCCCGCACCATCTAAAAACTGCTGGATCGCTTTATCTCTCATCTGACAGCTAGCAGCAGCGGGAAGAGACATGACTACAGAATCCTGGTGTGCTTGCTGCTGTTGTACTTTTTCTAGCTGTTGTTCTAACGCTTCAATTCTGTCCACGAGAGCGCGAATAACCTCTGCTTCTGAGTCAGGTAAGCTTCCGTGTTCCAACGGATCGACTCTAGCCCCAGAACGGTAGATAATTCGACCTGGTACGCCAACAACCGTGCAATTAGAAGGTACATCGCGTAAAACAACAGAACCCGCTCCAATTCTGACGTTACTGCCAAGTTCGATGTTACCGAGGACTTTTGCCCCCGCACCCACCACGACATTATTTCCCACAGTCGGGTGACGCTTGCCGCTTTCTTTACCCGTACCACCCAGAGTCACGCCTTGGTAGAGCAGAACGTCATCACCTACGATCGCGGTTTCGCCGATCACGACCCCCATACCGTGGTCGATAAAAAAACCCTTGCCAATTGTCGCGCCAGGGTGAATCTCAATCCCAGTTAAAAATCGGGCGATCGCGGAAATAAACCTTGGAATGAAGGGAAGACGCAGTTTGTAGAGTTGATGCGCTACCCGATGGAAGACAATTGCCTGTAACCCAGGGTAACATAACAGTACCTCTAGCCAGTTACGGGCAGCAGGGTCGCGTTCAAAAATAATCTTGAAGTCAGCAGCTATGGTAGATAGCACGGGTCAATGCCTAGCCAGGACAAAATTTTTACTTCTTTTATCTTATCTCTCACCGTGCGATCGATAAAGTTTATTCGCGTTCTTTGCAGTGTAGAAATCTCGACCTATTTTTTCCTAACTTCTCTACCTGGTTCCCAATCGTGCCTCCACTCCTATTGATTACCTTGCTACTGTTGACAGCATCGATGGTGACTAACATATTTGTCCTGACTCCTATAGAGTTAATCAGGCATGTGAATCTACCAAATTGGTTGATTTTGGGTGGGCTGTTGTTACTATTTCTTTGGTGTTTTGGGGAAGAGTGAGACGAGAGTTCTTTATGATTTAATAGTTTTCGAGCGCTTCCCCTGAACGGACTTAGCCATTGCGCGTAAATCTTGCTCCCAGTCTGGCTGAGTCATGAGTAGAACTTCCGCCGCCTCGCTATC
>NZ_JBOFLP010000094.1:0-20680 GCF_051657925.1 Chroococcidiopsis sp. | reverse complement strand
GTTCATCTCAAGACATATCAACAGAAGAGATTATTAAATTACTAGCAGAAAGAGTAGTAGTAGAGCGAAAAAAACGTAAAATTGGCGAAGTTATCGTCCGCAAAGAAATAGAAACGCGGATGGTAGAAGTACCAGTGCGGTATGAGAAGCTGATTGTAGAACAGGTTAATCCAGAACACAAGCAAATAGCTGAAATTAATTTAGGACAAGAAACTCTTGCCGATCGCAACTTGAATTCCTGGGATGTTGGTGTAAAAAACCAAAGTGTAGGTGAATTGACAGTAAGAGGTAGATTTGATTCACCTAAAGTTGCCAGTCTATTATTAAACGCGATCGCGCGCGAACGCCAACATGGATGTCAGCAAATTCGGGTTGAAATTGTCGTAGATAGTCCAGAAAAACAAAAGCTCTATCAAGAGTGGTGCGATCGCTGTTCTCAGTAAGAAAAGAGCAGGGAGTAGGGAGCAGGGAGTAGGGGAGAAGAAGGAAGTAGTCGAAGATGAATTTTTGACTTTTGACTTTTGACTTCTAGCCGATCGCTTTGTAGCAAGACACATAATCTTGGTACTATAAATGCTTGCAGCCAAGATCTAAACAAAATTTAAAGATATGACGAGCGATCGCATAGATGGTATTGCTCCCCACGGCGGACAATTAATTAACCGCATTGCCAACCACGCACAGCGTCTAGAATTCCTAGACAAAGCTGATTTTCTGCCTAGAGTCCAGTTAGACGAACGGGCAGTTTCCGATTTGCAAATGATTGCAATTGGTGCATTCAGTCCCTTGACTGGATTTATGGCACAAGCAGACTATCAGTCAGTCGTTGACAATATGCGCCTGAGTAACGGTCTACCTTGGTCAATTCCTATTACTCTCTCTGTCAGTGAAGAAGTTGCAGCTCCATTGAAGGAAGGTAGTTTAGTCCGGCTAGACGATAAAAGCGATCGCTTTATTGGAGTTTTAGAACTATCACAAAAGTATCGTTATGACAAAATCCGTGAAGCAGTCAGCGTTTACCGCACCGATGACGAAGCACATCCCGGCGTAGCCGTTGTTTACAACCAAGGTGAAGTTAACCTAGCAGGTTCCATTTGGTTGTTACACCGCGATCCACACCCTTTATTTCCCGACTATCAAATCGATCCAGCCAAATCCCGCGAACTTTTTAGAGAAAACGGTTGGCGCACAGTCGTTGGTTTTCAGACACGTAATCCCATCCATAGAGCGCACGAATATATTATCAAGTGCGCCCTTGAAATTGTCGATGGTTTGTTCCTACATCCATTAGTAGGGGTAACAAAAAGCGATGATATTTCTGCCGAAGTGCGGATGCGTTGCTATGAAATTATGCTGGAACTCTACTTTCCTGAAAGCAGAGTCATTCTAGCAATCAATCCTGCTTCCATGCGCTATGCGGGTCCAAGGGAAGCAATTTTCCACGCTCTCATCCGCAAAAACTACGGCTGCACCCACTTTATCGTCGGACGCGATCATGCTGGAGTAGGAGACTACTACGGTACGTATGACGCTCAATATATTTTTGACGAGTTTGAGCCAAAAGAATTAGGCATTATGCCATTAAAATTTGAACACGCCTTCTACTGCAAGCGAACTCTGCAAATGGCAACTACCAAAACCAGCCCTTCTCGACCCGAAGAACGAATTCACCTATCGGGAACCAAAGTCAGAGAGATGTTGCGGCGGGGTGAACTGCCACCACCAGAATTCTCCCGACCGGAAGTTGCAGCAGAACTAGCTAAAGTCATGAATATTACCCAATATGAGATTTAATTGGTCATTTGTCATACCCTTCGGGAAGGGCTTCGCCCTACGTCATTTGTCATTTGTGCGCGATTGGGAGTTAAGTTCTTTTCTACTACCTGGCTCCGATCGCTAGGGAACCTGTGCTGAAGACCGTTTCCCGTTCTCCGTTCCCTAACAACTGATAACTGATAACCGATAACTGACTCCCTAGTTTATTGATAGGCTGGTAGCTGGTGAGACCAGTAGTAGCTGATAGCTAAAATGAAGCGGCGAGATTTTCTGAGACGATTAGCTCAAGCGATCGCAACATTGGGTGTGGTTGATGCTGGGTGGCTGCGAATAGGCGATCGCTATGCCCATGCACTCGCCCAGCCAACGGGACGGAAATTAGCTCTCTTGGTAGGCATTAACCAATATCCCGCTACTTTGTCTTTGGGCGGTTGCCTAACAGATGTGGCACTACAAAGAGAACTGCTCGTTCACCGATTTGGTTTCAATCCAGCTGATATTCTTACCCTTACCGATCGACAAGCCACTCGAAAACAAGTTGAAGTTGCTTTTCTAGAACATCTCACCCAGCAAACCAAAACTGGGGATACCGTTGTTTTCCACTTTAGCGGCTACGGGCGGCGGGTTTTGAATTCGGAATTCAAGACAGCTAACAACCAATTTCCCATCAATAGTTTAGTTTGTGCTGATGGCGAAGATCTCCTAGATGAGACTTTATGGCTGCTATTGCGATCGCTGCCGACTAGACAAATTGCAACTTTTCTCGATACGAGTTTTGGCACTCCTGTTAAGATTCTTCCAGCTAACTTGCGCGTGCGCTCTTTTCCGCAAACGCTTCCAGGACAAGTAAGCGCAGCCGAACTTGCTTTTCAACAACAGCTTCAGCAAGACTTCCTTTGCCAAGGCGTTTTAGATCGGATTATTTGCGGCAGTATAGATGCTTCAATCAAACCTACACCGACTGCCAATATTCCTGGTGTTGCGATCGCAGCAGCTAGTCCTACCCAAAGTGCTATTGAGACAGCTTGGAATGGTTTTAGCGCTGGACTGTTTACCTATGCCTTAACTCAACACCTTTGGGAAGCAACTCCAGCAACAACAGTACAAGTCAGCCTCAGCCGTGTCAGTGGCACAGTAGAGCAACTAGTAGGTAACGAGCAGCAGCCACAAGTCAACAGTCAAAAAAATCCGCCGTCCGCTCTCACCGACTACCTCAGCCAAGAACCCAGCACCAGTGCTGATGGTGTCGTCATGGCTGTAGAAGAAGACAAAAAGAGCGCTCAGTTATGGCTGGCAGGACTACCACCTACAGTCCTTGCCTACTACGAGGCTGGCTCTAAATTAAATTTGGTTCCCGCTTTAGAGCAGGGAGCAGAGAGCAGGGAGCAGGGAGCAAGGGAGAAGAGAGCTGAGGAAAACCCCTCACTCCTCACTCCTCGCTCCTCACCCCTTCAATTACAAGTGCGATCGCGGAATGGATTAATTGCCAAAGCTCAAGTCGTGGGTGCTTCTGGCAATGATTCTCCGCAAGTCGGACAGTTAGTACAAGAAGCCGTCAGAGTTTTACCCCGTAATCTTCGCTTGATTATTGCTCTCGATCCGAGCCTAGAACGCATCGAACGGGTAGATGCTACCAGTGCATTTGCTGCTATGCCTTTCGTGTCCCTTGCTACGACGAGCGAACAATTAGCAGATTATGTATTTGGTTTAGTTCCCCCGCCGAAATCGGCAGAAACACCAATTGTCGCAAATGCTGGTTCGCCTGCATCTCGCTACGGTTTATTTACACTCGATCGCCAACCGATCCCCAATACAGCCGGAGAATTCGGCGAAGCGGTAAAAGTTGCCGTGCAACGGTTGTCACCTAAGCTACAAACTTTATTAGCTGCTAAAATTTGGCGGCTGACAACCAACGATGGTTCTTCTCACCTTAACGTCAAAGCAACTTTGGAAATGCTCGATCCCGAAAACAGAGTGTTAATGCAACGGGAAACCCTGCGATCGCCACAAGAAGAAACACCGACTCTTATCGGAAAACTCAAAAAGCAACTTCCGACTCCCCCCGATACCATTCCTGCTATACCAATCGGTAGCCGCATTCAATATCGAGTCCAGAATAACGGCGATCGCCCGGTGCATTTACTCTTACTGGGCTTAGATAGCAGCAAAAGCGCGATCGCCCTTTACTCTTCTCAATTACCTACCGATAATAACGAGTCTAATTCTAAGCCAATTCTTAAGGATATAGAGATTGCGCCAGGAAAGACGGCGACTGTACCGCAATCCACAGCTAATTTTACCTGGACGATTCACAAACCAACTGGGTTGGCAGAGCATCAACTGATTTTCAGTAGTGCCAGCTTTACGCAAACCTTAGCAGTCTTGGCAAATACCGATCGGGATCTCGACGAACCAGAATACATTGGAGTTTTATCCAATCCCTTAGAAGTGGTTCAAGCTGTCATGAGAGATTTACAGGATGCCAGTGCGATCGCCCCTCCACGCATCACTGCTAGCGCCAGCAATGACACTGTTAGCCCTTCTTCTGATACTTACGCTCTTGATGTCAACGACTGGGCAAGTCTGAGCTTTGTTTATCAGGTAGTAAGCTAGGAGCGAGGAGTGAGGAGTGAGGAGTGAGGAGTGAGGGGACAAGGGAGAGGGGGGAGACAAGGGAGCAGAGGAGCAGAGGAGCAGAGGAGAAGTCAGAAGCAATTCACGCACTACACCCCACACCCTTTCTTCACTGATAACTGATAACTGTTCACTGAAAATATGTCTCCCAGGTGGCTACTAACTGCTGAGCTGCATCTGTGCCTTCAGCCGGAAACTCCTCTAAAAATTCTTTATCCGTGCTGGAGTTGTAGGGTCCTTCTTTCAGTTCCAAAATTATCGTATCCGGAGCTAGAGCTACTGCTGTATGGTAAGTTGCTTCAGGAAGTTCGAGTCCCCACACTGCACCACCAGCACTAACAAATTCTGTTGTGACGATCTCACCTCGATCGTTCATAATCAACATTCCTAGCGCACCTTGGCAAACTAGAAAGAACTCAAACCCGTTTATCCCACCATCGCGACAGTGACGGTGCGGACGAACATAAGTACCAGGCTGGAGAATATTTACAAAGCGCTGTACTTTTTCCGATCCATCATGAAAGCTATAAGTCTGGCGCAAGCGCGGACTTTGACGCGCTTGAGTAGCAATTCGCTCGATTAACTCCCGATCCAAGCGCTTGATAGGTAAAGTCTGCATTTCAATCTCCTGCGATCGCCCTTACTGCACGTTCTCTAGAAATTTACCTAGATGCATTACCCATAGTCAAATGCTCGTGTGAGATTAGCTTCTACAGATGGGAATACTGGAGGTAAGCAATTAGCAGCGATCGGCTATTCTATCCCTTATCCCTCAGCTCCCTAGCAATGAATGAGACAACAGTACAAAACTTTATCCAACTGATTTCTGCACGTACGGGTTTGCAAGTTCGCCCGCAAGATCGCCAGGAGCTTTGTCAAAAACTAGAAACACGGATGAAGGTTTTGAAACTGGATGCTCCAGAAAAGTACTATCAACTATTACTGAGATCGACTGAGCAACCGAAGCTTGAGGCGATCGACTCAAGTAGCGAAAGAGAATGGCAAGAGCTACTCGGTTTATTAACAGTTGGCGAAACTTATTTTTTTCGCGACCAAGGACATTTTAAGCTGCTCAAGCATCAAATTTTACCTGAGTTGATCGAAAGTAAAAGAGAGGCTTGTCTTAATTCTTTAACACAAAAGCCAAGTTTGAAAATTTGGAGTGCAGGATGCTCCAGCGGTCAAGAACCTTATTCTATTGCAATTTTAGTCAAAGAACTCATTCCCGATCTCAGCGACTGGGAAGTTTTTATATTTGGAACCGATATTAATTTAGAAGCAATTGAAAAAGCACAACGAGGCATTTATGAACCTTGGTCTTTTCGTCAAGTAGATCCTCAGATTCAGAAGCACTATTTTCAGCAACGCAAGCTTGGTTGGGAACTCGATCCGAGAATTCGCCGTATGGTGAAATTTCGGTGTAGTAATTTGTTACAAGACTCCTTTCCTAGTTCAACTTTCAATATCCACGATATGGATATTATTATTTGCCGTAATGTCTTTATTTATTTTAGTGTTGATGCGATCGCTACTGTCATCGAGAAGTTTTATCAAACTCTCAGACCTTATGGATATTTAATTGTCGGTCATACAGAGCTTTCAGGGCAAAACCTCAATAAATTTCAAGTGAAGGCTTTTACAGAATCTATAGTCTATCAACGGCAAAACACATCAACCGAAGCGAAAAATATACCCAATTCTGCCTCCATTCAAAGCTTAAACGAACAAGTAGAAATCACTGAAACTCTTCGTAAATCTATACCTTGTCAGCCAATAGAATTCAAACTCAGTCATACTAAAAATGACGTTCTAAAATCGAAGCCAATATTACAGCGATCGCTCGTGGCGCTACCTGCGATCGTCTCCCAATCTATTTCCGATCTTGCAACAGCAGAAACCCTCTTTCAAGCGGGAGAATATAGCAGAGCAATCCAAGCAGCTCAAATCCTGATTCAACAACATCCTAAATCTTTTAAGGCTTATTATTTAATTGCTCAATCTTGGGCAAACCTCGGTGACTACGAACGCGCAACTCACTACTGTCAGCAAGCTGCGAAACTCGATAATTTATCTGAAAAGCCTTATTATCTCTTAGCGCGAATCGCTGAAGAGCAAGGAGATTTAGAACAAGCTAAAACATTATTGAAAAAAATTATTTATCTTGCACCTGAATCTATAGCAGCCTATCTAGAATTAGGTTCGCTTTATGAAAAAGCAGGCGATCGCCAACGTGCCAACAAAATGCTAGCTACAGCCTTAGAACTTCTGAAAAAACTATCTCCTACGAGTGCGATCGAACCTTACGATCGGGTCTTAGCAAGTGAATTAATTACTAAAATTAAACAGACTTTAGCAATATAATACAACCTACAACCGCAAAGGCGAGCATAAAGGCGATCGCTTACAGAAGTTAGGAGAAACAGATAATGAGAGGAAATTGGCTAATTTTAGCTATTGGTGGCTTATTTTCTGGTATCCTCGCTGGATTGCTAGGTATTGGTGGTGGTACTGTTCTCGTTCCCTTGCTAGTTTCTCTAGGTTATGCACCCGTACAGGCTGTTGCTACGAGTAGCTTGGCAATTTTAGTCACTTCTATTTCTGGTAGCATCCAAAACTGGCGCATGGGTTACTTTAACTGGAAGCGGGTGAGCTTGCTAGGATTTCCTGCGGTTGTAACCTCACAAATTGGCGTGTATACAGCTAGTCGAATTCTACCCCACATCCTTCTACTAGCTTTTGGAATTTTATTACTCATCAACATTTATTTAGTTAACTTGCGCCAGCACCTCACTAATAAACAGACTTCGACAGAGACGCAATTTAACCCTTTACTCGCTCGACTTTTTACCGGAGGAGCAGCAGGTATTCTCGCTGGATTATTTGGTGTAGGTGGAGGGGTGATTATGGTGCCGCTTCAAATGTTACTCCTAAAAGAAGAAATAAAAGTTGCAATTCAGACGAGTTTAGGTGTAATTGTTATTACTGCTATCTCTGCAACTGTAGGGCATACTGTAACAGGTAACGTACTATTTATACCAGGATTGCTATTAGGTTGTGGTGGTTTGCTAGGAGCGCAAATTAGTACTCGCGTTTTACCAAAACTACCAGATCGGACAGTTAGTTTTGTTTTTCGTCTATTTTTGGGTATATTGTCAATCTACGTTTTTTGGCAGGCTTGGCAATTTTATTCTGCTTAATGATTAGAACAGTATTTCTGGTCACATATTTTTTAAGTCTTGATGAAAAATTTAGTTATCAAAACACTGTAATAACACTGAAAAACCTTATCTTATCTTTATAATTCGGTATTGCTACCGATACAATTACTTTTTGCTGTTTGCCATACTAAAAACGCAGCAATATAGCAAAAAGCGCCTCATATTTAGATGACAATTCGAGCGAGCTGTGCTGTTTCTCTTGCTACACAACTTTCACGGCTAAGCAAACTATGTCGCCTAATCAGTATCAAGCACAGGAATTATCTAGTCTATTAGAAAATATCCAAGCTAAACAAGCAAGCGGTGTTTTGTATATAGATGCACAAGTCGATTCAGAAAAGCCTGCAAAATCTCGCGTGCTAATTTGGAAAGATGGACGCACCCTCTACGGCGGTAAAACAGTTCCAGATGCTCAAAGCTTAGTCAAATTGTTAGAACAAAAACTGAGTCGAGAATGGGTAGCTTCTGCTGTAGCCTTTGCAATGCGCCAAGTTACAGAGCAAACATCACTTCGCGATGTACTGGAGCGTTTGGTGCAAATGCAGTTATATAACTGGGAACAAATTGAGTCTGTTATTTACAGTCAATTAATATTAACTGTAGAACAAATTTTACCATATCCAGGTAAGTTTCAATTTGATAGCCATAAGCAGCTCAATTTTTGTCGTGGTGTTGAATTATCAAAGTTAATGCTAGATATTACTCAACGTCAGGAACAATGGAACAGCTTCAGACCTACTATTATGTCAATGGATGCAGTACCGAATTTAAAATCCGATACTTTAGCTAATATTACAGAGCCAAATGTGCGCAAACATTTGCAAGAATGGGTCAACGGACAGCGATCGCTAGTAGATATTGCTGAAGGTTTAAATAAAGATCCGTTAAGTATAGCAAAATCCTATATAAATTGGATACAAGCAGGCTGGTTAGACATAGCTAATAACAATATTTCTACAACTCAAATTTCTTTATCTACAGTTTTAGCTGTAGATGATAGCGCTGTCATGCAACAACTGATCAAACGAGCGCTGACGGGTTATTGTCAAGTCATATTAGCTGGTAATGCAGTAGATGCTCTGAACGTCATTTATCATGAAAAAATTTCCCTATTGCTACTCGATGTTTCTATGCCAGAGATAGATGGCTTAGAGCTTTGTCGGACTGTGCGTAGTATTCCTCAGTTTCGCGACTTGCCAATTATTATGGTAACAGCAAGAGACGGTTTTTTTGATAAAGTCAAGGGTAAATTTGCTGGTTCTAACGACTATTTAACGAAGCCGTTTGACGCAGAACAGTTACGCCAGATAGTAGGTAGATATATCGGATTAGGAATTAGTTCTAATAATAACAAAGATGCAGTTACATTTGATTTGTCTAGTTCTAGCTAACTTTTTAAATGTTTCTTGTAAACTTAATCAAGCGATAGCTTCATCTCAAAGTTAACCAAATTTATAAATATTAAATATTAGCTAATAACTAAGTTAAATATTTAAATGATAACAGCAAATGGAAACTAAACCTTATCTGATTTTCAGCTTGCATGACTTGCGATATGGAATTGATGCAACGCTCGTACAGGAAATTTTTCTACTTCCAGAGTTGAATCTTATCATTGAAGCACCGACAGATATTATAGGAATTCTGAATTTACGTTCTCAACTCGTACCCGTAATGCATCTCGGTCTACGTTTAGGATACAAAATGCAGGATTGTCACATCAGCGATAGCGTTATTGTTATACAGTGGCAAGATTTACAGATTGGTATTATTGTTAATTCCGTTTATGAAGTAAAAAACGTTAGTTCTGAAGTTATAGAAACGAACATTTCATACGGACGAGTCAAAGAGTCTACAGCTCGCTTTATTCATAGTATTGCCAAGATAGATGCAGATATTATCATGTTGCTAAATCCAGAGCCACTCATCTGCTCTTCTACAGTTGAAGACATTTTACCAGTATTAAACAGCGATTCAAGTGAGATAGAAGCTCATGGCGATCGCCCTCAGTCAAAAGAGAAAGAACTACATTTAAACAATCTAAACGATCGACAAAGCATTCATAAACATAGTTTTTACGATTTATACTATCCACAAGTCACCCCACAAGAAAAAGCAATTTTTCGGGAACGGGCTGAGAACTTGAGACGGCAAGCTGAGAATTCTGATTTTACGGGATTAATACCATTAGCAGTTTTTGGTCTTAATGGTGAATATTTTGGACTAGAGTTAGATATCGTGCGAGAATTCACCAACATTCGTCATATGACTCAGATTCCGTGCTGCCCAAATCATATTGTTGGCAACATGAATTTACGCGGAGAAATTGTCACTTTAGTAGATATTCGTCAAGCTTTAAACTTATCGCTCAATCTCGATCGGACTACCTCAAAAGCCATTGTGATTCGCTTCAACGATACGATCGCCGGAATACCTGTAGATGAAGTTTTTGATGTTATGTATCTACGTCCGTCAGATCTGACACCAGTACCAATAGCAGTACATTCCGCTAATAATGAATATCTCAGAGGTCATGCCCCTTATTTAGAAAAAATGCTGACCGTACTTGACTTGCCTCAGCTTTTATCCAAAAACAGCTTAGTTGTAGACGAAGAAATTTAACGATCTTATGATAGACGATCCAGAACTAAGAGATATATATAAAACAGCTTGTGCCGAACGGATGCAGAAGTTGGAAGAGTGCTTGATGCACTTAGAAAAACATCCAGGCGATCGCGAGCAACTAGAAGACTTTTTGCGAGAGATTCATACCCTTAAAGGAGACTCTCGAATGCTGGGAGTACAGGGTGTTGAAACCCTAACACATCAAATTGAAGAGGTACTAGCCGGAGTCAAGCGGGGTGAGAGCAACTTAACCGCAGAACTGTGCGATCGCCTTTATCAAGGACTCGATGCCATGCGCCAGTTCGTCCATGAGGCGGTTACGGGTATTGCCCCAAGCGTCAATCTTTTTTACGTCCTCGCCCGATTAATGGGCGCACAGTCCATTCCTACGAGTGAAGATGAGGAACTGCTACCTGCTGACACTCCAATATTCACCGAACCTGTAGCCGCCGCAGATATCCCGCTATTTGAGAGCGATCTATTTCCCGAACCGCCTGTCGCTGCTTCAGGGTACGATCTATTCTCCGAACCGTTCCTCACAGAACCATCTGAAGCGATCGCCGCATCATTTGACCTACTCGACGACGATTTCTTCTTACCCGAACCTCCTGTATTACCGAAGATTCTTCCTACACCTCCATCACTGCCAGTTAAACAACCTGAAATAACACCTGCACCCGTACCCGAAACCAAAGTCAAGCCGCAGCCAGCTCCAGCAGCCGAAGCCAGCGAGTCAGCCCAAACCAGCAACTATCAAGTCGATACGATTCGAGTCGAACCGCAAAAGCTCGATACATTGATGACTCAAGCGGGTGAGTTAACAGTGACTAAACTACGAATTGCTCAACGCATGGGTGAAATTGAAGAAATCCTCGCCCTCTGGGAAGAGTGGAGTCGGGATGCTTTTGTCAATCGCTCGGTGTTTGACAAGATAGAGCGTGGCTTACAAGCCAACAATATCAAGCAATTGCAGAACTTTCAACATCGGTCGGAGCAGCGTTTAGAACGCCTCGGCTCTCTGATTAACCATCTGAAAAGCACGGCTTACGAAGACACCGCTCGGTTAGATATTGTCACTGGAGAATTAGAGTCAGGTATCAAGACTTTACGCCTTTTACCTCTATCGAATATGTTTGCGCTTTTTCCCCGTCTCGTCAGAGATTTAGCCAAGCAGCAAGGCAAGGAAATTAATCTACTCATTGAAGGCGGAGATACCAAGGCAGACAAACGAATTCTAGAGGAAATGAAAGACCCATTGCTGCACCTGTTACGCAATGCAGTCGATCACGGTATTGAGACACCTCAAGAACGAGAAAGCTTGGGTAAACCACGCACGGCAACTATTCGTTTGCGAGGGTATCAAACTGCTAGCAGTATTGGGATTGAAGTTACAGACGATGGGCGCGGTTTGAATATCGATAGCATTAAACGCACAGCTGTGCGACGGGGACTCCACCGCGAAGAAGAATTGGAAGCTATGACGACAGCTCAAATCCAATCGCTGATTTTTGCCCCTGGTTTCTCGACTCGAACGACAGTGACAGAAATTTCTGGTCGCGGGGTTGGTTTAGATGTGGTGCGGGCAAATGTCGAAAGAATGAAGGGGACGATCCAAATCGAATCTTTGCCTGGGATGGGCTGTGAGTTTCGGATCAAATTAGATACGACTTTAGCCACCACTCAAGTTTTGATTGTGGAAGTTAATCGCATGTCCTACGCACTGCCAGTGGAGTTCGTACAGACGAACTTGCTTGTGTCTCGGCAAGAGATTTTTGCTTTGGAGGGCAGTCAAACGATCGCTATTGAAGGTCAACCAGTTTCTGTGGCTTGGCTTGCCGATCTACTAGAATTGCCCGCGATCGCTCCTAGTCTCAAATCTGCTGCTAGAATGCTGCCGTGTGTCGTACTGCAAGTCGGTAGCGATCGCCTCGGGTTACTAGTAGACGCTTTACTCGATCGGCAAGATATCGTTCTAAAGCCGCAAAGTAAGTTACTCAAGCGCATTCGGAACGTAACTGGTGCAACTATCCTCGGTACGGGTGAAGTTTGCATGGTTCTCAATCCTCAAGATTTACTCAAATCCGTGCAGAAGAAGCCTGTAGTCCTACATACCAGTGAATCGAGCCAACAGGCACAAACTAAGCAAAAGCTACTGTTAGTAGAAGACTCAATTATTATTCGCACTCAGGTCAAGCGCTTGCTAGAGGGTGCTGGCTATGACGTGACTGCTGCTGTAGATGGAGCAGATGGCTTCAACAAGCTGAGGGCAGGTAGTTTTGATGCTGTCATCTCAGACGTGCAAATGCCGAATTTAGATGGTTTGGGGCTAGCAGCGAAAATCCGTCAACACAAAGAATATGAAGAGATACCAATTATTCTCGTCACAACTCTTGCCTCTGATGAAGATAAACGTCGAGGCGCAGAAGCGGGAGCAAATGCTTATTTAACTAAAGGCACGTTCGATCAAAAAATACTGCTCGATACGTTGAATAGATTGATTTAAAAGTCAAACCTTCAATGAAACTCAACAACTAGAAATGGCAGTACAAAACTTATTGGCAATGGTATAAAAATCTGGTTTACCAATTCAAAATTTCAACTAAAAAGTTCATCAAATACGAGGAATAGCTCTCATGAAGTTCTCATTAACAACCAAAGCAATTGCTTTTTCTATCGCCCTCGGTACGCTACCAGCCATGGCGATCGGAGTTAGCAACTATATTTCTGCCAGCAACAACTATCGCCAAAATGCAATTCAATCGCAAGAATCTCTCACCTTTTCTTTAGCAGATAAGGTCGGACGTTTTATGTTCGAGCGGACTGGCGATATTCGAGTCATCTCTAGGTTGCCAATTTTGAATAATCCCGAAAGCACAAAAGGAATTACTCAGCAGCAAAAACAAAATGTGCTAGATGGTTTTCTAAAAATCTATGGCGTTTACGATAGTATCGCTGTCATGGATCTGTCGGGAAAAGTGATTTTGCGGACAACTGGAGAAACATCGACAAATCTGGCAGATCGAGATTATTTTAAGGAGGTGATGAGAACTAAACAGCCAGTCATTGTACAACCTCGAAAAACCTCAGTTGGCGAAGTTGCCGTTCACTTGGCTGCTCCGATAATTAATGCGAACACAGGTAAAATGATAGGTGTAGTTCGCACTCGTATGCCTATAAAAAGCTTAGATAGCATTTTGAATGAAAAAATCTTCAATGCATCGCAGCAGGCGCAACAAGCTGGATCGAGTAGCAAAGAATATCATCTCATTAGTTCTGATGATAAGTTCTTTGCAGCGCGGGAAACAGAACAAGTCGGTCACGATGCCAAAGAAGACTTTGCTAGCTTTGCCAAAATGCACGCCGAGAAAAAAGTGGCAACAGCGATCGATGTCGATCGCCTTGACAAAGCAGAACAATTAGTCTCCTACGCGCCAGTACCAGAAACGGAAGGAATGCCAGAACTAGACTGGAGCGTAATCTTAGCAGAAGATACAAAATCTGTATTTGCTGGACAGCAGCAACTCATCACCAACCTATTGCTAGGAACTGGAGTCACTTTACTAGTTGCTGGTGGGTTAGCGGTTCTATTCGCCAGCCGTACAGCTAAGATGATTCAACAAATTGCCAATGCCGTTGCTTCCTCTTCCACCGAAATTGGCGCAACTGTCGAGCAACAAGAACGCACCACCACCGAACAAGCAAGTTCTGTCAACCAAACCACCGTCACCGTAGAAGAATTGGGCGCAGCTTCTCGCCAATCTGCCGAACAAGCTGAAGCCTCTGCTGCTGGGGCGCGTCAAGCCCTAGAACTTGCCGATAACGGTAGCAAAGCCGTACATCAAACCATGGCAGAAATGTCTACCGTCCGCGATAAAGTGGGGGCGATCGCCGAGCAAATTATGCGATTATCAGAACAAACGACTCAAATCGGTAGTATTTCCGATTTAGTTGCAGATGTTGCCAACCAAACCAATATGCTAGCCCTCAATGCAGCAGTAGAAGCAGCACGGGCAGGAGAACATGGTAAGGGATTTGGTGTCGTTGCCGGTGAAATTCGCAAACTTGCCGACCAAAGTAAGAAATCTGCCGAGAAGATCAACGCACTCGTGAACGATATTCAAGCTTCAATTAACAGCACCGTAATGGCAACGGACGAAGGCACAAAATCAGTTGATTATGGACTGCGCTTAGCCCAAGGAACCGTAGAATCCTTCACTGGAGTTGCAGATGCCGTTAACCACGTCTTCCTCAACAGCCAACAAATTTCTCTCAGTGCCAAGCAGCAAGCAGTTTCCGTGCAGCAAGTCGTCTCGGCAATGAACGAAATCAACCTCGGTGCAAAAGATACGGCAGCTGGCATCAACCAAGTCCGCGTTTCAACGCAACAACTCAATCAAGTCGCCCAACAATTACAAGCAATTGTTTAACTTTACTAGGAATTAGAGGTCAGAGAATTTTGGATTGGTAATGGGTAATTGGTAATTGGTAATTTTATTTATCTTCCTTGTCTCCCTTGTCTCCCTTGTCTCCCTTGTCCCCACTCTCGATTTTTTACTACACCGTAGGAAAGAAAATGACCCCAATTAAAGTTTTATTAGTCGATGATTCTCCTGTCGCTATGAGCATTTTCCTTAAAGTACTTGATTCTGCACCAGAAGTGCAGGTTGTAGGTACAGCTCAAGATGGTGCAGAAGCTTTAAATTTAATTCCTAGAGTACAACCTCATGTGATTTGTACGGATTTGAAAATGCCTAAAATGGACGGTTTAGAGCTAATCAAACAAGTCATGGCGAAGACTCCGCTACCAATTTTAGTTTTGAGTGATGCCGTCCAAAAGCAAGATATTGATAATGTGTTCCAAGTCTTGCAAGCTGGAGCCGTCGATGTGATGCCAAAACCTGCATCAGTTTCAACCACAGATCGGGAGGAACTGAAGCGCCAATTAATTACTAAAATTAGAGTTTTGGCAAGCAAGCAAGTTAGTGCAAAAACGCTCACATAATCGTCACAGGAAGTGCGCCAACAGAATATCTGCGTCGTCGGTGTAGAGACGTTACATGTAACGTCTCTATGCCATTTGTATCACTTTTATAAAGTTGATTCGAGATACGATTGATGCCAAAATTCCCAGTCAAAGTTTTATTAGTTGAAGATTCACCTGTTGTCTTGGCAATTCTGAAAAAGCTATTAGCTACGACATCAGAAATAGAAGTCGTTGGCACCGCTAGCAACGGTCAGGAAGCTTTAGAAAAAATTCTCGAGCTGCAACCTACCGTCATTTGTACAGACCTACACATGAGAAAAATGGATGGTCTGGAGTTTACCAAACAGGTGATGGCAAAACACCCTTTACCAATTCTAGTTATCAGCAGTTCGGTACAGGAAAGCGACACCAATACGATTTTTCAGTTGTTACAAGCTGGAGCAATCGATGTCTTTCCCAAACCTGCAATGGGAATACCTTCAGAGTACGATCGCATCAAGCAAGAGTTGATTACTAAAATTAAAGTACTTTCTGGTGTCAGCGTCTTCACAAAACCATTAAAGCAGCCCGTACTCTCAACCACAGCTCAACCCTTAGTTCAAGGTAGAATTTCAGGATCGCATAGCGGGTTATCCTCAATTCGGATGGTAGCTGTTGGTGCTTCTACAGGTGGCCCTCAAGCATTACAGAAGCTTTTTAGCCATCTACCAAGTCACTTTCCAGCACCCGTTATTTGTACTCAGCATATTAGCGAAGGATTTTTGCATGGATTGGTGAGTTGGCTAGCAACTGAGTGTCAAGTCAAAGTTAAGATTGCTCAAGATGGGGAAATTCCATCACCGGGAACGATTTATTTTGCCCCAGAAAAGTGTCATTTAGAATTTAGTTCTCTAGGCAAATTTACTCTTAACCGAGCAACTGGCGTTGTAGACGGTCACTGCCCCTCAGTTACAGTCATGTTTAAATCTGCTACCCAGTTTTACGGTAAGGGAATCATGGGCGTGCTACTAACAGGAATGGGTAGAGATGGTGCTATAGGAATGCAAGCGATCGCTCAAGCCGGAGGAATGACAATTGCTCAAGACGAGGCAAGCAGCATCGTGTTTGGAATGCCAAAAGAAGCGATCGCTCTAGGAGCCGCGCAACACATCTTACCGATTCAAAGCATAGCTCCCTTCGTGCTGAGTCGGGTTTTTGTCAGGTAGCAGTTATCAGTTAACAGGGAGCAGGGAGTAGGGAGCAGGGAGCGCACGAGCAGGGAGCAGAGGGGCAGAGGGGCAGAGGAGAGAAAACAACCAATGACAAATGACAAATGACAAATGACAAATGACGAATGACCCCTCATTCAGAAGCTTCAAACAACCACTTCCTAACTCGTTCCATGTTTTGCCAATCTGGTTTGCGGCTCATGCCATCGGCAATGTTTTGCTTGACTTCATCCCGCATATCGGAATCAACCATGATAAACTGCATGGCGCGATCGACGTGTTCTCGCACGCCTTTTTGTCCGGTTTCCAGCATGGCTACGGCAAGGTTAACTCTGGACTGGGCATCTTGGGGATGTAACTTAACTGCCTTTTGCGCCGCTTTGAGGGCAGCATTTGATTTATCGCTTAATAAATACAACCACGCCAAACAAGTCCAAGCAGCGCTGCTTTTGGGAGCGCGATCGCAAATGTCTTGAAAAACTGGAATTAACTTCTCTGGTTCTTCGCCAGCCTTGTAGCGTTCGAGTGCTGATTCAAATAAAGATGAGACAGTATCGGTCATTGTTAATGAAAGGGAGTAGGGAGTAGGGAGTAGGGAGTAGGGAAGGCAAGAGGCAAGAGGCATCTTCCTTGTCCTCCTTGTCCTCCTTGTCTTCCTTGTCCTTAATCCTCGCCACTATATTAAACACCAAACGATTTCCCGCAGCCACAAGTTTGATTGGCGTTGGGGTTCGTGAATTGGAAGCCGCCACCGATCATGGCATTACTGTAATCTAGCTGTAAGCCATAAAGGTATAAGATGCTTTTGCGATCGCACACGATCTTGAAGCCTTCGTAATCGTAGACTTCATCATCGGCTCTAACTTTACTAATATCTTCAAAATCCATCATGTAAGACATTCCAGAGCAGCCACCCTGACGCACTCCCACCCGCAAGCAGAGGTCTTGCCCTTGGCGATCGCGCAGAAATGAAATGTGTTGCAGAGCTGCTTCAGTTAACTGAATGCCTCGCTGTTGAGACTGGGTTGCTGATGTCATAGACTGTTACAACTCCTGGTATGGTTTTAGAATGCAATATGCAGCTTTTTCGTCCATTGTAACGGCAACAGAGGTGCGGTTTGAGAAATTGTCAACGATCCTAACCAAAGCACCACAAAGATTTCTATCCTAGAATTGATAGGTCTAATTGGATGAAACGGGATCGGGGAAAATACAACTCCTGTTGGCTGAGGCAAAGCTGCCAATTGCTTAACGACAACTCCCACACCTAAGTAAGATCGAAAGTTTGCACTGTCTCCCTGATTGGCTTGGTTGGTCTATGACAACTTCGTTAAATAGCTCCACGCGACGGCGTTTGCAGAAATTGAATCAAATTCCTTGTGTCTGGGAGGGCGATCGCCGCACGTTATCAGCATCAAGCCCAAGAGGAGACACAGAGGCAGGGAGCGAGTGTATTTTGTGGGTCGATGGCTCTCAAGGAGTCGTGCGGGCAATGGATGTCGTGGCTACCGACAGTGGACCCGAAGTTGTCGTGCGCACGCTGTTGCGGGCAATGGAGCATCCCAACAGTCCCGCTAAACCCGCTCGTCCTCAAAAAATTGTCGTGCGCGATCGCGAAATTCAGTTTTATCTGCGCGGCGTGTTACAAGAATTAGACATCGCGATCGATTACGTCCCCGATCTACCGCTAATTGATGAATTGTATCGCGGCTTTGAAGAATTTGGGGAAGCTCATCCCCCCGAATTACCACCTCAATATGCCACCGCACTCAAAAAGAAAGCATTTGAGATTTGGCAAGCTGCTCCTTGGGAGTTGTTAGAAGAACACCAAATTATCGCCGTCAAGCTCAACCATTTTGACATCGAAACCCTATACATTTCCGTGATGGGAATGTTAGGGATGGAATATGGCATTTTGCTCTATCGCTCTGCCGAATCCTTGCAAAGATTTCGGGCGAAAGTTTTGATTGAAGAAGATGCCACAGAACAGCTAGAAGAAGCATTTCTCAAACAAGATTGCTTATTTCTCACTTTCGAGCGCTCGGAAGAGATGGATAGTGGTGGAGAATTTGTCGATCTAGCAGACCTACCCCTGTCGGAGATTGAGCCATCTTTTGGTAATATCCATCCTCTAGAAGGACTGCGCTCTGTCCTCTATGAGGAGGAGGCTAGTGCTGTCTTTGTTGCTTTGGAAGCTTTAAATCGCTTTTTGCGAAACGAGCGCCGACAACTAGGCGGGAAAACTTTCCCTGAGATTAGCCGCAACTATCGCATTACACTACCCTCATCCCAGTCGGAGAAAAAATCTCAACCCCTCAGCGTGACTGTCTCCACCTTGCCGAATTTGGCTACAGAGTTAGAGGAAATGGCAGATGCAGTTGCAACTGAGGCAATAGAAGCAGAAGATTTAGACGACATGCCTCTATTTCAGTCTTTACGGGACGACCTAATCCCAGAAGATTCTTTTCTCAGTTTGGGGGTTGTGTCTTGGGAAATGGTGCAGCAATTGCGCCAGAAAGTCACCCATCAGCAAGTCGGCAAGCCTACAGAAGCAGGAGATGGATTGCCAGTGATTTTGATTCAAACTTCCCGTCCTAAAGCCAAAGAAGCGATCGATCTTATCTTGAGTGCTGGAGGACTTAGAGGTATCGGTTTTAATCCCGGAGCAGATCCGTTTGGTGGCGATCGCTATGATTTAGGAGTATTGCAAACCAACAATGGGGAATTATTTTTGTTTGGCGAATTTTTAGAAGACGATCCAGTTCACGTCGTCGCGAGAAAGAAGTGGAACGATCGCTGCAAGCATACCAAAGGCTATTGCGGCTTAATCGTCGCGAGAGGTCTAATGGGTGCTTCGCGGGGACAACCCCAAATGAAAGATATGATGGCACTGTTTGAAGCGCGATCGCTTTCATCTAAAGATTTAGGCATTGGAATGCTTCAGTTAATGCCACAGCTTGAATAAGCGGTCATTGGTCATTGGTCATTGGTTGTTATTTTCTCCTCTGCTCCCTGCTCGTGCGCTCCCTGCTCCCTGATAACTGGTCACTGATTTTGTTCTACTTTATGTTGCTCTAAATTGGCGAGATCGCGAAAAATAATCAAAAATTCTTTATCGCCAATTGTACTAATTCGTGCCTCTTGGTACTGCTGTTTGTCCTTGAAAGAAACCGGAAATTGAAAAATCTGAGTTGCGCCAGTTCTCAGAGCTAATCGAGCATATTCAATAAGCTGTTGTGCCGTTTCTGCTGGCAAGAACTCATTCACGTTCTTACCTAAGATATCTCCATTCAAAGTAAACGAATTAGCTTCTTTTGCTGGCATATAACTCAGACACGTACCATCTTGTTTCATCCGCAAGATAGAATCTGGTAGCGCCCTTAATATAGTACTACTCGCCGTTTCACTTTCATATAAGGCAGCTTGAACTTCTTTTTGTCGCCGCCAGTTCTGAATTAGCTTCTCTACTACGATCGCACCTAATACGCCACAAACCAAGCCGAGAATCCCAATTGGAATTAGCAAGTCTTGAGTAGAAAAATTAGATTGCGATACATCAGAGACTGCTACGTTATATTTTTTCAGAACTACTCGTGACGTTATGCCGTACAGAGCGCTACAAAACACAATTAAAAATAAGATGAGTCCCAGCCAAGCTTGTCTGCGGAGTAAAGCAACTGTATTAGCTAAAGCAGAGGGTGATAATGTTTGAACGGGAGATTGCTGCGGTTGCTGTTGCGGAATTTGACTGCCGATTAACGAAGTCATTCTAATTCCAGCAATTAATAGCGCTATTAAACCCGAACCTAATAAGAGAATGTAAAAGTTACTGAATGTCCCTCCTAAATATAGTCCTTGATGAATTTCTAGCAAAAATCCGATTTGCTCTCTAGATAAACCGAACCAGTCCCTTGCTATTGTGTAGGCTACACCTGTTTCGGCGCTGATTGAAAGTGGTAAAAGTAAAATTAATGCTAGTAGCCGATGGATATTACGAATATTCAGTTTTGTCAGTTCGCGATCGCTACTCCGGCGATCGAGTAAATGCGTACCTGTTACGCTCATTCCCAATATCCCTAAGCTAATCAGAATAATGTATATGGGAACGAGTCGTTTGCCTAGATATTCACCTTGATGAATTGTCATCAAAACATCACCAACTGAGTTAGAAACTCCAAACCAACTTTTGCCCAAGCGGTATGCAACTCCAGTCAACGCACTAGCAAGTAGAGGTA
>NZ_JBOFLP010000093.1:0-12303 GCF_051657925.1 Chroococcidiopsis sp. | reverse complement strand
GTCAAAAAGTAAATTAGCATCAGCGATCGACTACAAAATTGTCGGAATTTCCTTCAAATACACTCGGCTAAATGGTTCATCTACACCCAAAGTATATTGTTCGAGTAATCCCTGACGGCGAATTGAAACACGATCTCCCTGCTTGATGATTATAGTAGAGTCCTCAAAAACATCTCGCGCCAACATCATTTCAATTTCTGTGGGATTATCTAAAACAACCATATTACTGCCGTAATAAAACATCCCTTGAGCTGCTAAAACATCTTCCTCATACTCGACTATTAGTAGATCGAGTTTGGGATTGCGCAACAAATTTTGAACGTTTGTATTGTAATCTCGATGCAAAATCTTTTCTGCACGGTTGATATAAACGCCATCTCGACACACAGCACCAATGACCCAATCGGGGTGGTGAGATAAAATTTGGTCGATAGTTGTTTGTAGTTCCGCTACCTTAATTCGGTTAAAGGTAACTATCGGTATCCTAGCTTCAGTTCCTCCGTCAAAAAAGGTTTCTAAAATCTTTTCAGGTACGTCAACGCTCTCGCCTACGGCGGGGTTAAGATGCATAAAAATCCCAGGTGCAGCATTAATTTCGAGAATGCTAAAGCTGCTATCTTTCCAAGATTTTGCCAAATCTTCAGAAATGACATCGATTCCCAAACAAGTGAGGCGAAAATGCTGGGCGACATCTTGCGCCAGAATCATATTATCAGGATGAACTGTAGGTGTGGCATCAATACTTACACCACCAGAGGAAAGGTTGGCAACTTTACGCAAATACACTCTCCGTCCCTCTTTAATAACGCTGTCAAGAGATAAGCCTTGCTCCTCCAAATACATATCCATTGCTTCATCGAGCTGGATTTTACTCATGGCAGAAGTTGGCGTGTCTCTACGTGCATCGGAACGGTTTTCGCGATCGATCAGTTCTGAAATCGTTGAATATCCATCCCCAACAACCGAAGCGGGACGGCGTTCGGTCGCCGCGACAAATCGACCGTTGACGCACAGCAAGCGAAAATCAGCACCAGAGATGCTTTTTTCGACAATGATCCGAATTGGCTGTTCTTCTGGAACTGCTTTGACAGCGCGATTAAAAGCAGCTCTTAGCTCCTCAGAGTCTCTGACATCGGCGGTTACGCCAATCCCTTTATGACCGACAACAGGCTTGATGGCGACGGGATAGCCAATATCCTCCGCTGCATCTAAAGCTCCCTCGCGACTAGTGACGATTTCTCCGCCTGGAACTGGAAAGCCAAGGGTGGCTAGAAAAGCTTTACAGTCATCTTTACGGGTGGTAAAGTCCGAGTCTATATGGCTGTCGCCGTCAAATGTGGTTGCTATGCCACGCACTTGCTTGCGACCGTAGCCGTATTGCATCAGTCCTTCATCCCACAAATAAAAAGCAGGAATACCTTTTTCGTTAGCTTTGCGCAAGAGCGAGTAGACGGTAGGACCACCATAAACAGATCGACGAAAGATATTTTGTAAATTCCGCATCTGTTCGTCAAAAGCAATTTCTTCATCTAATGTCATGGCTTCAAACCAATCCCAGACGAAGTAAATAACCGATCGCGTCGTTCTAGTATGGAGCGACTGAATGCTAATTCTTGCCCCTCGTTCTAACGGTTTTACGTTCCAACAGTGGAAGTGCAAACCCATATCGAGTTTGCTAACTTCTGATAATGTCCGTGCAAACAAATGAGCGTAAGATTCGTATTTTTCCTCGCGCAGGTGAGGATAGCGATCGCTGATTTTTTCTACGTAATCTGCGATTTCTAGTGGTTCTCGATACCCCGTCAAAGCAAAATCAAAAGTACATGCTGCCCTATTTAAATCGTGATTAGAACCAATGGAATGTTTGAAGTTGAATAGATCGAATATATCGGTCTTTCTAGCATTAACGCGCACGACATCAGTACTTGTATCTATTACCATTTTTATCCTCCTTTTTTCAGTTATTCGGGAGCAATGAGCAGGGAGCAGGGAGCAGAGAGTATGACTTCTGACTTCCGCTTCCGACTTCTGTTCGCTACTCACTTTCTATAGATGTTCAAACTTTGTAAAAACGAATGACGAATGACGAATGACGAATGACGAATGACAAATAACCACAGCATCATCCGATTGATATATTCCCACTTGCAATTTATAGCAGATAATACGGTAGCGAAAAATACAACTTTGGAAAGGTGTAAGGGCAAGCGAAAATTATATATAAATAAAAGAATAAATAAATTGTTTGGAATCGTTGACATATGAAAGGTACAGCAACCGATCTAAGAAACGAAGTCCGATATCTGGCGGAGGAAGCTTTTCACCGCAAATTGATTTCCGGCTACGGTGACGGTGCAAATGAAAAAGAGTACCAAATTGTATTTAATGGTAAGCCTCGACATCTTTCTCTGGCACAAGCACGCTCTTTTCTCAGCGATTTAGTCTATCAGCGCGATCGCAATTAAAACTAAGAATTACATTACTGGACGTAGACCCTTTACAAGGGGTCTTTTTTTGTCCGTGGCGATCGCACCCGAATATGCTTACTATATTATTTTTAATGATTCTGTATCGAAATCTACCAAAAGACGGTTTTAACTAGAATATTTGTTATGTTTTCTTGAGAATACTCACTTAAAGTATGGTATGGATACGAATATGAGTAACAATCGGGGAGCGCTAGTCATTATTGGCGGTGCAGAAGATAAAGAAGGTGAATGCCAAGTTTTGCGGGAATTCGTGCGCCGTGCTGGGGGAACAAAAGCACGAATTGTGATTATGACGGCAGCCACGGAATTACCGAGAGATGTAGGAGAAAACTATATCAGAGTCTTTGAGCGTCTGGGCGCGGAAGATGCTCGTATAATTGACACCGAAACCCGTGAAGATGCTAGATCCTCTACTGCTATAGAAGCGATCGAAAAAGCCACGGGAATCTTTTTTACTGGCGGCGACCAAGCCCGGATCACCGATATTCTCAAAGATACAGACATAGATGCACTCATTCACAAGCGCTTTGGGGAAGGAGTGGTCATAGGAGGTACGAGTGCGGGTGCGGCGGTGATGCCAGATGTGATGATTGTTGAAGGAGACGGAGAAACTCATCCTCGCATGGATACCGTGGAATTGGGACCAGGAATGGCATTTTTACCAGGAGTGGTGATAGATCAGCATTTTTCTCAACGGGGACGGTTAGGACGCTTAATTTCGGCATTAGCACAGCAACCAGCCGTTCTGGGATTTGGGATTGACGAAAATACTGCTATGGTAGTAACCGATAGTCAATTTGAAGTGATTGGGGAAGGTTCTGTCACTATAGTTGATGAATCAGAAGCAACTTACACTAACGTAGGCGAGATCTTAAAAGATGAACCGCTGGCAATATGTGGCTCAAGACTGCACATTTTGCCCCACGGTTACAAATTCGATCTGAAAACTCGTAAGCCAATTCTGGAAAATTTGACCTCGGATAATTCAAATTTGGAAAGTTCAAACTCGAATAATGTTGTGAATAATGGCAATGTAGCAACTAGTCAGGCAACTGTCTAAAATCCCTAAAGGCAAATAGAATTCGCAGCTAGACAAACAAAGTCCGCGCAGGCGGACTTTGTTTGTCGAGTCACGACTTATAGTCGTCCAAAAGGATTGCTGGTAGGAGCGTACAGAGAAACCACTACGAATTCTATTCGCTTAGAAGCGGAAAATAGCTGCTGCTGGGGCAGAGGTAGGTAAATCCTCTGGTGCAAGAGCATAAACCGTACCACCATTCAAGAGAGTGTAGACGGCAGCAAAATCGAGCAGATCTTCATCGTCTGGTTCGGGTTCTGAGTGTAATTTCACTGCCATTGTCTCTGTATTGAAATCACCCCAAAGCTGGCGATCGCTAGCGACAAAGAGAGAATCTACTCGTTGGTAATAAGCGGCGGGAACGATTTCTGTTAAGTCGTCAGAAGCCTTGCCCGTACTAGCTCCTGCTAATTCTTGATATCGCTCCATTGCCTGCTGCTGTGCCTGGAGAAACTGCGGTTCTACCAACGACCAAGCGCGATCGCGCAGTTCTTCCGGCTTGACAATATCTACATTGACATTAATGCCTTCTTCTACCAAATGTTGGTAGCTATTAGCTTGGCGATAAATGGCAAATAGGTATTCTACACCTGCTAGAACGAGAGGTGCTGATGCAGTTTTGAGTTTTGGGTGTAAAGCGCGATCGATTAAATGGAAGAATTGTAAAATATCCTTCTGGTGTTCGTCGCGATCGGGGCTTCCTTGACCGTGAAATTCGCCAGGTTGTGATGCTGGATTAGTTCCTCTGCCTGTAGCATTTCGCTGTTGTCCTTCTCCAGCAGTTTCGTCGTATTGCAGTGCTGTTTGTAAATCTTTGGGTAGATTTTCCACCTCAATTTCTTTGATGCTGTAGCGCGTCGCTTGAAAAAATCTGACGTTATCTTGACTTAGCGCCAGCACGTAAAATCGCCCATTATTTTGAATGAGGGGTAGTAGCGGTTTGAGGTGAAATTGACCATCAACTACTACAATTTCTGGAACTTCGTCAGGCAGTAGATAGTAACGGAAGACATCTGGGGAGATAAAGATAACTAGTCCCCGCTCTTGATGTTCTTCCCAAAATTCAGGTGTATCTAGTTCGCGAGCAGCTTTGAGGAAGTCTACTGCTTCTGTATGGCGAATTCCTATTGCATCTAAGCGTTCCTCAGCTTGACGAATGAGATTCTTGAACCGAATTGGATTTTGTCTAACCTCTGTACTTCCTTTTTGCATTGGCATATACAAGGAGACACAGGGAGGTTTAGCTTTTGCAACTAAATTTTTGAGTTCATCTACAGTTAATAAAGGCATATGCAAAAATGGTCATTGGTCATTGGTCGTTGGTCATTTGTTGTTAGGCATCACAAATGACCCTTGAAATAGCGATCGCAATTCTAGTATTAGTTGTTATAGTTCTATTTCAATGCGAGACTCGTCAGCCTTCATCACTCTTTAGTGTGGAGATCTGCTTTTGCATCTTCCTTTTTCTCAAATAAATCGAGGCGATATTGTTCTTCTCTCTGTGCTTTGAGATGGCGCAGCTGAGTAGGGACTAGTTCTAAAAATGCTTCGTGGACTTCATCGCCGCTGAGTGGATAGTCTTTGGCGTAGAGAGTCCAGTGAACTAAGAGTAAATGTCCGCCTGGTTCTAGGTGAGACAGAATCAGTTGTTGTGCTTTTCTCAAGTCTTCCCAACACCAGTAATATCCGACTTCGGAAACTAGAGTTAGATCGAAGGTTTCATCGGGGTATTCTTGCGGTACTCCCATCAGTTGCAAGCGGACGTGTGGGAGAGATTCGCAACGTTCTATAGCACGGTTTAAGGCTGGTTCCGATAAGTCTACAGATAATAAGCGATCGCATTTATCGGCTAATTTTGCAGTTAAAACTCCAATCGAACAGCCAATTTCAAATGCCGAACGATAGCGCGATCTGGGTAAAGCGGCGAGTGTCGCAGCGTATTTATTTGCTTCGTATTCGCTGGTTTCAAATTTCCACGGATCGGGATCGGCGGTGTAAAGATTGTCAAAGTAACTGGCTGGTAAGGATTGTTTCATAATCTTGCTCTAAACATTCTTCCTAGATTCGATCCCCCAACCCCCTTAAAAAGGGGGCTTTATTATTCCCCCCTTTTTAAGGGGGGCTAGGGAGGATCTTCTTCTATATACACTTCCCAATCACGGGTAAAATTTGCTAGCATTTCTGGCGTGAGACGAAAGCCTTCTGGATCGTCGTCAATTAGATTTGTTGTCTGAGAACGATACGCTGCGATCGCCTGTTTTTTCAGTTCGACAACATCGCTGATATCTAACCGCCATGCTGTAATGCGATCGCTTGTTGCTAGATCGCTTCTTTGTGTTTCATCCCAATCCCAAATCGGGTATTCAATTAATCGAGGTGAATGTTTGGTGTGTAGGGGCGCACGGCTGTGCGTCCCTACGATGGCACAATGGACGATCTCCCAGGTAGCGCGGTGATCGGAGTGAGGATCGAATCGCCAGGGCAGAAACACTATATCGGGTTTTATGGCTGTAATGCGATCGCGACACATTTCGACTGCTGCTGCAAAATCGGGCATTTCTGGAGTGGGAATTGCCCCATCCGGTAATCTCAGAAAATCTACCGCAGATACCTCTATGCCTAAAGTCGCTGTAGCAGTGCGGGTTTCGGCTTCGCGCAGCGATCGCAACTTAGCCGCGGGATACTGGCGCGATCGCGGGTGAGACATCGTACCATCGCTGATAACTAAAACATTGACCCGACACCCTAAAGACTGTAATAGGGCGATCGCACCCCCACAACCTAAAGTTTCGTCGTCGGGATGGGGGGCGATAACTAATACGGATTTTGTGGCAATTTCAGCTACACTACGCCAAGGTAATATAGCCGGATCGCTAAACAGCGACTTATTAGTTATCGGACTCATAAGACCAGAGAGAGTGTGCAGGCGAGGATTCAGATAGAGCATACTGTCCGACATTAGCGATCGCCGCATCAAATGCAGGTTGACGCAGATACAATGTCAGATCTCGAATAATCCGTTCCATTGGGATTGGTGGTAGTAAACCCCGCGTCCCCACACAGCGTTCGCACAGTTGAATTACATCCATGCAGATTTGCTCGATCGCCGTGCGTACCATATTGGCATAGGCAACTAACTTATCTGCTTGTTCGTTGGAGGTATTGGCATCACCAGCAAAAGTAGGGGCGTATGCTTTGACTAAATCTGCTGCCCCACGCAACCACAGATTACCGCTTTCAATGGCGATCGCCATTTGCCCTACCCGCGTCTGTTGATACGGATCGAGAGTTCTGCCTAATTTGTTGAGATACTTGCGGGTTTCGTTAAATAATGCCTCTGCCCCACCTAATTGTACGGCAGCAAATCGAATGACTCCTGTTGTTAGCCAAGGCTGTCTGTAGTAGTCTCCTGGTTTGCCAATCAGCGCCCCAACATCCAGTTCTACCCCACTAAAATCTACCTTAAAGCTTGCCGTTGCCCGCATTCCTGAAGGTTGCCACCAAGCCGGATCGCTGACTGTAGCGACTTCTTCCATCGGGACGATACACATTTGCCAGCTACCATCTGGTAAAGCACCACTAGCAAAAGGACGTTCTACGTAGCCAGAACCAGAAGCAAAGGTTTTCGAGCCTTGCAACTGATATTTGCCATCTCCCATTGGGAAGATTTTCACGCCATCGCTAGCTTCGGCATTCCATACGCCAAATATTTTATGGCGATCGCGGGCATCGCTGGCATATGCTTCGATTTGTGCTTTCGTCCCAAATGTTTGAATTAATTGTAAGGCGTTAACGTGTCCCTCATAGATTCGCCCCACGGCAAGATTCCCGCGTCCGATCTGTTTGAGCAATTGCAACGTTTCCCAGGTACGGCTAGAGTCAATTCCTAACCCTAGTCCACCTAATTCTGGTGGTAATGGTGCTGCTAGTAAACCAGCTTGGGCGATCGACTCAAATTCTTTGACTGGAAAGGCTCCATTGATATCAATTGCCGCAGCGTTACTTGCACAGAAATCGGCAATTTCCTCAGCCCGTACCAGTAACTCAGCCAGAGATAATTTTTGGGGGCTGATTTCTTGGGTTGATAGTGGCGCGATCGGATCTACTTTCCTCACTGGCTCTTTCTGCAAACATCTATAACGATGATGTTGGCAATTTTACGAGAAAACATCTGTCTTCTGACACGCTTTGTCAGTCACTTAAGAAAGAATTATTGCTTAACGGCTAACACTACTAAAAACTCGTAAAACCCGCTCTATAGATATAGTTCAGGCGCATTTTACCTTTGTCATAATAGATATATCACATCAGACAGCTTTAGATCCACTGCATGAAAATACAGTCATCGGTGCTAGTACACCTCGGCTATGGCAAGTACGTCCGTTCCGACCAAGTGACATCGATTGTACCGATTGAGGAAGATCGGGGACCAGGACGGCGGACATTCGTACACCTTGAAGGGCAAGTCGATCCGGTTGTGGCTTCGCGTGCAGAAGACTCGATTGTCAGGGATTTAGTCCAAGAGCCACGCGACATTACCCAGTCTCGCCAGCAACAAGAGATATTACAAGATTTACTCATCGATCTGCAAAATATCAACCCGACTATTCGCCGGATTGTCCGCGATGAAGGTGAGTTAGATCTCGATCGCCTAGAACGACGAATTAAGGGAGCGATCGAAGAATAGATCTTTCCTTTTCTTAGCCCCCAATTCATCGGGGGTTGGGGGATCGCAGAACTACACAACTCACTCGAAGATCCCCCCTAGCCCCCCATCATCAGAGGGGAACCAGAGATCGTGCAAATAATATCAAACTTTTTCCAGCATGACGATCGCACAAGACAAATTCAATCAACCGTCTGCGCAAATGCAAGTCCGTTCGGCGCGATTGTGGATGCCAGAACGGGTCATATTTACTCCCGCAGCTTTAGCAGAACCATACGCTCAGCAGATTTTAGCACGGGTACAGGCGCTCAACCTACCAGTAGAAGAATTACCGCGCAACCGTTTGACAGGTTTGAGAAAAGAGAGCGATCGCGAAACCTACGATATTGCTAAGCGCACCCTCGCCGTTGTCACCGCACCACCAAGTGCTTTGAAACTCAGTCCTATTCCTCCTTCGGCTGACTGGCAGTTTCATCTGGCTGAAGGCTGTCCGGCACATTGTCAATATTGTTATTTAGCTGGAAGCTTGCAAGGTCCACCAGTCATTCGCGTTTTTGCCAATTTACCGCAGATTTTAGCCAATACTGCATCCTACGAGCAGCAAGGAAAAGCAACTAGTTTTGAGGTGAGTTGCTACACCGATCCTTTAGGGATAGAGCATCTCACGGGTAGTTTAGCCGAGTGCATCCGCCACTTCGGGACGCGCCAAGATGGATATCTGCGTTGGGTATCGAAATTTGACAACGTAGATAGCTTACTAGAGCTGCCTCACAACGGTCATACGCGCTGTCGCGTTAGCGTTAACGCCGCACCTATATCGGGAAGATTTGAGGGTGGTACGGCTTCTGTAGGCGCGAGATTGCAGGCGTTAAGAAAGCTAGCATTACCGCGATCGCAAGGTGGTGGCGGTTATCCTGTTGGGTTAGTCATTGCACCCATTATGGATATGGAAGACTGGGAATCGCATTACACTCAGTTATTTGATGCGATTAGCGAAGCCTTAGATTTCAATTGCGATTTGACTTTTGAACTAATTTCTCACCGCTTTACCCCTGGTTCCAAAGAAGTTTTGCTTTCTTGGTATCCTCAAACTAAGTTAGACATGGACGAGTCAAAGCGCAGCGTCAAGCGCAATAAGTTTGGTGGCACGAAATACGTATACGATTCTGACATGATGAGAGAGTTACGCAGATTTTTCGAGCGCCAGATTCAACAGCGTTTTCCTCAAGCAAAAGTTTTGTATTGGACTTAATTTGTCATCTGTCATTTGTCATTTGTGAGATTTGTTTACGGGCGGGTTTTGACGCAAAGTTTAGGGTTGAAGCCGTCAACTCTTTGCTAAATTCGCCCCTACACCTGACTTTTCATAAATGTTCTTTAGCCTTTTCATAGGCTATTTTTTGTTCTGGGGTTGCTGAGCTTAGACATTCTGCATGAATGCGTTCTAAATTGTCGATATATTCTTTGTTTTGGCTCAAAACTGAATTGTCGCGAGTTGAGTTAATTAGAGCTAGTTGCGCTCTTAATGGCAATTTACGAAAGGCTGCTAAACGGTTTTCCATGCTCATTTTTCAAGTCATCTCATGGAGTCAATATTTACTGATAATCGCCGACATCGCTTAGTTTGACAATAATGATTTTTCTGGCTTTGCTGATTCTACTGGAGAACTCATAGGGCGATCGTATATGCGTGACATCCAAGCAATCTAGAAACTACGATAGCAAAAGAGCAAATAAACCACACAAGGCAATTCCATCAAACACGCCAGCACCACCAATACTAAGAACTCCTGGTGTCATGCGCTGAATTTCTTTTAAGTGTAATATATCCGCACCGATTAAAGTTCCCAATACCCCGCCAGCAAAGGCAACGGGTGCGGCGTGGATTCCTCTCGTGATGAAAGCAGACGCGATCGCGGCTGTTAAAGGAGCCAACAGCGGATTCATTTGAATCCCAATTCCTGGTACGACATGGGCGGCATAATAACTTACAATTGTGACAATTGCAGTGACTAAAATAATAGCCAGTTGATTAGCATGACGAAATTGATATAAAGCTAAAAGAACGGGAATTAAACCACCACCAATATTTAAGGCTACGATGGTTTTTTGATGAATACGTGGTAGGGGAATACCAAAAAATTGTCGCACCCACAGATCGCTGTAACTATCTATAATTTCGACTTGAGATTCTACCTTGTATAAAGGAATATTGATTGTGCTACCAATAATTATTGCTGCTAATAAAAATAGAGCAGCATTGGCAGAAAACCCTAATTTTTCTACTGCTATTTGCACGACATCAAGCGTTAAGGCAAACCAAACAAAAGGAAATACTAATAATAGTAAAATAAACAGCAATATGGAAACAGGAAGGTAGAACATATCAGTTGTCAGTTGTCAGTTGTCAGTTGTCAGTCGTGTTGGATTAGCTAACCGCTACAGCTATAGGAGTATTAGAATGAAACAGTTATTGGTGACTGGCGGCTATTGGCTAGAATAGCTTCCTTGTCTTCCTTGTCCCCCTTGTCTCTCTTGTCCTCTATGACACGATTACCCGATGGTCCCAGCGGTCCGCCTTGGCTGCGGAGACTGAGATTTATTAATTGGATCTTACGCCCGTTTGAGGTGATGGAAGCACGGGCGAAGAAGTATGGAGATATTTTTGCGATCGCCAAGAATGCTTCGCCGTCGATGGTATATTTGAGCAATCCAGCCGCGATCGAGCAAGTCTTAGGTACAAATCCAGAGTTGTTTGATACTAATAGCGGTAACGATATTTTACTACCGCTATTGGGCGCAAACTCGCTAATTTTACTCGGCGGGATGAAACATCAGCGTCAGCGTAAGTTATTAATGCCACCCTTTCACGGCGATCGCTTGCGAACTTACGGACAAACTATTTGGGATATTACTACACAAGTTACCAGTCAGTGGCAAGTAGGACAATCGATAACCGTTCGTGCTGCGACACAAGAAATCTCGATGCGCGTCATCCTCAGCGCTGTTTTTGGTTTGGATGGTGGAGAACGTTACGATCGCCTGCGAAAATTGCTAACTTCTATGTTAGAAACCGTCAGTTCCCCTGTAAGTTCCTTGGTACTGTTCTTCCCATCCCTACAAAAAAACTGGGGAAAGTGGAGTCCTTGGGGTCTATTTTTGCAGATGAAACAGCAAATCGATGAGTTGTTGATAGCAGAGATTCAACAAAGACGTGAAGAGATGTTACAGGCAACGTCTCTACAACGCGATGATATCCTTTCTTTACTATTGGCAGCGCGAGATGAAGCGGGTCAACCCATGACCGACGAGGAATTGCGCGACGAACTGCTAACTTTGCTATTCGCCGGACACGAAACAACTGCTTCAGCACTTGCCTGGGCATTATATTGGCTCGATCGCCTGCCGGAAGTCAAAGAAAAGTTACAAGCGGAAATAGACTCCTTGGGAACTAATCCCGATCCGAGTGCGATCGCTAAATTACCTTACTTGAATGCTGTTTGTTGCGAAACCCTCCGCATTTACCCAATCGCGATTAGTCCCTTCCCGCGTATTCTGAAAGTCCCGATGGAAATTGGCGGCTATCAGTTGGAGTCAGGTGCGATCGTGGTGATTTCTATTTATCTCACCCACCAGCGCGAGGATCTCTATCCTCAACCTAAAAAATTCATTCCAGAACGGTTTTTAGAACGGCAATTTTCTCCTTACGAGTATTTACCATTTGGTGGTAGCAATCGCCGCTGTATCGGTGCAGCTTTTGCCTTATTTGAAATGAAATTGGTATTAGCAAATATCCTGTCAAATTACGATCTCACATTAGCTAGTAACCGTCCCGTTAAGCCAACTCGTCGCGGTTTAACAGTAGCTCCTCCAGCTAATATGAAAATGGTCGTGCAGCAAAAGTCAAAAGTGAAAAGTCAAAATTCAAAAATATTGCTGACGAGCGATCGCTAAGCTACCAAGATGACACTCAAAAATTTAAATAATGCATTAACTGGGAAATAATCTGACCTGGAAGGGACAATCGTTTTTGAAAATCAACTAAATTTCGATAAGCACCAGCCATCTGA
>NZ_JBOFLP010000092.1:0-3176 GCF_051657925.1 Chroococcidiopsis sp. | reverse complement strand
ATCTTTAATACATTGGCTAAGAATATTTGCAAACGATCTGCATTTGATTTTGGTTGAGCTAGATATACGGAAAAAGTCTAGATACTATGCCATATAGAATAGATATATGGAAATTTTCTGAATATTAGCCTGTATACGATAGTTATACGGAAAAAAGACCGGATATCATGCCATATAGGCTAGAATATATGGAAATTTTCCGTATAATAACAAGTTAGACTTCCCAAACCCGTAAATGCATCTTGGTGCAAAAGATAATTATTAGCTCAAATTTGGGAATACTCAATTTGGTACATAGTTGTAAAACTGCTGCCGATATAAACAGTATTCAAGGATTTGAGTATCTTAAATGCCAAGAGAGCCGGAAAAAGGCACACCCGCTTTATACAAATACCAGAGCGTGCAATACTTTCATTTTGAGGTGCCGCCTGGAACCGCATATGTTCTTACTGCTGACCCTTGGTCATTTCTTCAGGCATGGATTATTCAGAAAATTCCGAAAAAACGCTCTAAAAACCGTGAATGTTTCACCAGAGCCAAGTATTATTCTCAATTAGCAGCAAATTTTTATAAAGCTGCTGATGCTACTGAATTTCCTATAAAAGCAACTCTTACTTACTATGGGATGCTAAATCTTGTGAAGTGCTTTTTGTCTATTCGTGGCATTGAGCTTGAAAGCACATTAGAACACCACGGTCTTACTTTGCCTCTTGGAAAAAAGCAGCTCATACAAATAAATAATTCATCTCACGGTATCTCTATATTTTCTGAATTTGCAAAGCTGCTAAATAAACCTATCTCAGGTCAGCATGATTTATCTGTTAAAGATTTAATTTGCCATATTCCTGAGTTACATGAGATGGCACATAGTCTTGGACAGCTACCTTGGTCACGAAGAAAATTTCTTCCAGTGGAGATAGGTTTTCTCGTTAATAGCAGAAAAGATAAATTATTTACAGAAATTAAATATGAAAAGAAACAAGAAACACGAGTAGATACATCAAAATTTTATAAAGAAACTCGTAAAGACTATTTTCACGATCAAAGAGAAAATAATGGCTGGTTGATTTATCGGAGTAAGAATAAAAAGCCTGTTAATCAAAACAACTTTCCCACAATTTACCGCAATATACAGAAAGATTATACAGAGTTTGCTCTAGCATCATTGCTCACCCGCTCTGGTTACAGATACTACTGCGATTTAAAGCCAGGTTGCTATCATCATCTCAGTTTTTCACTTGCTCTTCTTTTTTATCTTGGCTCGGTTGCACGTTACCGTCCAACGGAAGTAGAAGATCTATTAATTAGTGAACTAAGTCCTTTAGTTAGTGAAGCAATCGCAGTTGTCCCAAAGCAGTTTCTATATCAGTTGCTTAGTTTTATTACTGGGAATGTGTGCGTGATTCCCCAATCCAAGTTGTGATCGTAATGCAGATTACGATGTTATAGTTACACGACAATGCTAAGCAGGTCTAACAAGCGGCTGCACTCGGAACAGATCGTTACTCCATCGGTTATGATGCAAACATTGTCGCCGTCCGGTGAGCCGCCAGCCGTTAGCAAGACAGAGAAGAGTAGATAAACTCAATGATGGCAGTTAGATTACTCGAACTGGACGACGCACCGAATGTAATCGCTCTGCAACGACAGGCACTCTTGACATCTCCCTTAGCATTCGTTGCCTCACTGAAAAACGATCGCAGACTGTCACTTGAGTTCATGCGCCGATCGCTCACCAGCATTACTAGGTAAAATGAGGCGACCTACTCTTAAATCTGCATGAGCGAAACCGTCTATATCGAAACCAGTATTGTCGGCTATCTTACTGCTAGATCCAGCAATAATTTGATCTTGATGGCAAATGTAGAGGTAACGCGAGAATGGTGGGATAATCGCAGTCCCCAGTTTACGCTCTACATTTCTCAAGTAGTTCTAGATGAGGTAGCACGAGGAGATGCGGAGATCGCAACTCGGCAACTTGAAATTTTGCGTGACTTTCCTCTACTCGAAATTGATCGAGCAGTTCAAAATTTAGCAGCACAATTTTTGAGTAGAAGCAATCTTCCACCCAAAGCGTCTGATGATGCACTGCATATCGCAGCAGCTACCGTTTACAGATTGGACTATCTGCTAACGTGGAACTGTAAGCATATTGCAAATGCTCAAATTCAGAAAAAGTTATTTCAAATTAGCCTTGATGCTGGATACGAGCTACCGACCATCTGCACCCCTTATGAGTTAATGGGAGAGTAAAAATGTGGACCGATGAAGTCCTCGAAGAAATTCACAAAATTCGAGAAGAACATGCTAAGGCTTTCAACTACGATTTACAAGCAATCTGCGACGATCTACGCCGCAAGCAAGCTGAAAGTGGTAGACAAATCATTTCGCGTCCATTAAAACAACCTCGTTGGCAGCAGGACAACAACGCGGTGCAGGTAAGCGTTTAGAGTTTTTCGTCGAGTTTGAGCGATTGACGACGGGTGAACGCCACCGATAATCGGACACAATCTACAGAGACACTTGCTAATTAAATAGTTTGTGCATAGAAAAGTAATAATTTCAACGCCATCGCCTCCACGATCTTACCGACAGAAGCGATCGCTTGTAAGCCGAATTACTTTGTGACAGCACCAGAATCTTCAAACACTTGCTTGAGCAGAGCCAAACCTGTATCAATCTGAGCAATTTGCTCGTCACTCAACGAATCGAGTAAATTCGCAATATAAGCCCGCGTCTGCTCCCGCGCTGTTTGCAGATGCTCTTTGCCCGCTTGAGTTAACTTTAATTCCACTCGTCGCCGCTCTTGGGGATGGTCGCAGCGATGGACGAAATTGCGCTGTACCAGTCGTTCGGTATTAGCAGAAGCAGTAGCGCGGGTGACTCCCAAATGCTCGGCAAGCTCAGATAAAGATGCCCCAGGATTGCGATCGAGAAATGCTAAGGTGCGAAACTGAGGTACAGACATATCAGTAGCATTAATCGCTCGCATATCTGCCCGAATAAAGCGCATGACCAGAGGCACAGCTTCCATGACTCTAGCCGCACACTGTTGAGATTTTTTTCGAGTCGATTTGGACGATCGCGTCACAATTGCTACTGTTCCAGACATGAGTGCGGCTACGTATAGAGCCGTTACTATACTGTAGCGGCAATAACGCTACCATCTCTATTTT
>NZ_JBOFLP010000091.1:0-7983 GCF_051657925.1 Chroococcidiopsis sp. | reverse complement strand
CATTGTATCTTACACAGTATTTTCCATAACGTACAAAGTGAATTCCCTCAAGCAAACGATCCTCTGGACGTGCTTTTTCACTGCGAAGTTTTTTTAGAGTATGGATTGATAAACCAAGAATCTTTGCCGCAATATGTTTATTAATCCAAATTTCAGAAATGGGAGAATCTTGAGGAGTCAAGTGGTTTATTATCATTTCTAGTTAACCTCTATAAAGCGAGTATTCTGAATACCAAAAATCGATGACTTCCTTCTGAGTACAGAACTAATAATATCTACAAATGTCAGTAGTACGTAAGTTAGGGGAATTGCTGTATCCACTTCTACGTATCTTATGGTCGATCGTCTAGTATAAAGGCAACAATCGAAACTACTTAGCAGCTTGGCAAACTACTGCTTACTTCAGTACAAGCAACGTTGAATCATTTATTTTATTTCTGAGCTAATTATATCCACTAATATTTATTTTCCCTAGAGTTACTTTATCTAGAGAACCAATTTCTTTCTGAAGTTATATATTATTTAATTAAATGCAAATAGCTTGTAAAAAATGTCAAAGCCTCAGTTAGATAGTAAAACTGAGGTCGGGCTTAATTAATAAAATTTAGATTAAGTCACACAACTTTTGTGGCACTCAAAGTTCTGGCAGCCGAGGTCTAGAGTTTACGTTGCCAGCGTAGTTTTTGAAAAGCACCTGCACGTCATGTCCCGTTAGTTGAGCAACCACAACTGGGTTCATTCCAAGATCTAAAGCATGGCTAACGAGAGTGTGACGAGTAGTGTAAGGTTTACGATAGTCAATCTCTAAACGAGTGAGTACTGTTTTCCAGGCACGATTCCTGAAATTGTTATCATCAATTGCTCCTCCTTTGGGAGCAGTAAAAACCAATCCCTCTGGGTCAAATTCAGCAGGTCGTTTAGCTAGTAATATTGCCTGTAGCTTGAGTGTTAGGGCGATCGTTCTGGCGCGATTGGTTTTGGTGGTCTTTCTCACTTTGCGACTCAAGCTTTCACCAATCCATACAGTTGAGCAATCATTACTAACGTGTTTTCATTTCAATCCAATTGCTTCACCTGTGCGGCAACCTGTTCCAAATAAAAACTCTACGTAGTCAGCATAGTGATGGTAGTAGCGATCGCTTCTGAAAGCATGAACGATCGCCCCCATCTCTTCACGGCTGAAAGGCTTAGGCGGTTGCTTTGGTGCGGGCTTGATGCGCTTGGACATTTCTTTCCAAGGATTAGATTCAATCAAGTCTTGCTCGATTCCCCATTGCCAGCAAGCCTTAATTAGAGCTAATCTATCTTTTGCTGTAATTGGTTCAATCTGAGTTAACAGCCAATCGGTGAAGGCTTCTGCATCAACCTCTGCGATCGCACTTGCAGGATTGTCTCCAAAGCACTGCTTGAAATACCCGACAATCGCAGCATATTTGGCTAGAGTCGGAGTTGCGAGATACTTAGCTTTACTCCCTGTAAACTGTTCAAACAGAGCAACTGCTGATATCTGGCTTCGTCTGGACACGGCTTCAAATTTATACTTTTTCAGGGTTGGGTCAAAATTACCCGTAGCCATGCCCCCTTCTATCTGTCTAGCTTTTTGGTCAGCTACGATTCGATTCGTCTTACTATCGGGTAGTCCCAAGTAGAGAAAGTAACGCTTTCCCGCGTAGCTCCACAATAAACGCAGACGTTCCTTGAATATCTGAACTACAACTGTACCCTTAGCTGCCTTTTTCTTTTGTTGAGATTGAGATACGAATTGAGATAAAGATCGAGAACCTGGGTTTATCTCATCTGGTTTCTTCGTAGCGTCCGAAACCCTTGCCATATGATTAATAGCCCCCGATTGAATTATCTCAATCCTATCTCAATTCCAGCTCTAGATATCTCGATCTGTACCCATTTTTGGGTTGCTTATTGAGAATGAATCGGTCAACAAAGTCAGGCTTATAAACTACAAAACCCTTTCACAAAGAGGGTTTCCGGCGATGGAGAATAGGAGACTCGAACCCCTGACCTCTGCGGTGCGATCGCAGCGCTCTACCAACTGAGCTAATTCCCCGTACTAATTTTAGATTTTGGACTGTTAGTCTCAAATTCCTATATGCCACTTGGTATTTTAACATTCAGCGACGGTGGCTTGTGAGTTAGATTTGGAAAGTACTTGTTGCACCCATTCCAAATCTAACTGGTTGAGGTAATCTACAGCCCAGTTTGCTTGACGTTGCATCATGTGAAATGGATAGGTATTTGCAACTCCAACAACCAGAATTTTTGCTGTCTTCGCTGCTTGGATTCCTGCTGGAGTATCTTCGATCGCAATACACTCTCTTGGCTGCAACCGAAGTTCGGGATAGAGTTGGTTGAGGCGTTCTACTGCCAACAAATAGCCATCTGGTTCTGGTTTACTGGTAGTAATATCATCGCCAGCAACTAATACAGAAAAGTATTGTGTCAGATTCAAACGCTGCAAAACTAATTCAATTTCCGATCGCATTGCACCGCTGACGACAGCTAATTTTAACTGTTTCGCCCGCGATTGAAAAACCAAATCTTCCAAACCAGGATATGTAGGGAGTTTATCGATCTTTTCTAATTCTTGCTGGTATGCCTGCGCCTTGCGCTGCATTAATTGGAGTAAATATGTCTCACTCACAAATCGACCTCGACGTTTGAGCAATTCAGCTAAACAAACGCGATCGCTTCTCCCTAGACAAACTTCCTCAAACTCCCCCGGAATTGGACGTAAATTTTCTTCAACTAATAACTGTTCGATCAGTTGTTTATGAATCGGTTCGTCATTGATAATAACGCCATTAAAATCAAATAGAACTGCCTTTAACGCCATATTATATTATTACCTTAATACCCAGGAGCCGGAATCCATTCTTCTGTTATTACCATATCTTCTTCTGTCTCCCGTCTCCTGTCTCCTGTCTCCTGCATCAAAGGCTTAATTCCACGAGTTACTTGATTGACTAACCACACATCATCAGTCTGCACTGCTGCAAAGCCTGCTTTACCCATCCAGACATCCAAATTTCCCTGCGCAAATTCTCGAATGTATGGTTCCTCAAACACATTATTCAACCAATCGAGATGGCGTAAAGTCTGCTGATTGCCATCCAAAACGATCGCCTCGCCGCCTGCTTTAAGCAATCGAAAGCTTTCCTGCAAGATTGCTTGAGTCACCTGTACTGGTGTTTCGTGAAATAACAAGGATATCGTCACCAGATCGAAACTGGCAGCTGGTAGTTTAGTCTCTTCAGCATTTCCATGCAGCCACTTAATCGCTAATCCTGCGGTTTTGGCTTTGTCTTCTGCCCTGACTAGCATGTATGGCGATAAATCTAAGCCGATAACTTCTGCTTGGGGAAAAGCCTGTTTTAACATCAGCGTCGTGGAACCAGTACCGCAGCCTAAATCTATAATTCTGCTTGGCTTAACGCGAATACGTTCTAGCAATCCTTGACGGACTAGAGTTTCATTAGGTAGCAGGACGTATTGAGTAATTGGATCGTAAGAAACAGCTGCACCAGAATTAAGATATCCGCCCTTAATTCCATGAAAATTTTGACTGCTGTAGTATACGGGAACCTTGACCTCTGGACGGCGAAAGCGATCGCTTTCTTTCTCCCAATCTATACTACGGGCGTATCGCCTTAACTCCTCTTCGTCAATAAATAAACGCACGACAGGCGCTAAGAACTGTTCCCAAATTGTATCTTGACGCGCTGCCATAAGTATGCCTCGCTAAGGGACGATCGTGACTTGCTGTTTCTATTTACAAATTTTAATACATTGTTTCAGTTATCAGTAAAGAGTGGTAATGGGTAATTAGTTGTTTTTTCTCCCTCAGCTCTTTTCCCCCTGCTCCCTGCTCCCGAAATTATCCAGCTAACAAAACTAAATCGGGAACTTGAAAGAGTGACTGATAGGCAAGTACAGCCCCACCAATTGCTGCTGCGTCTTCGCCAAAGGCAGACACGTCAAAACGGGCTTTCGGATCGCTGAAAAATCCACCATTACCATTACCAGGTACGCAGTCTCGCAACATTGACTCCAATTCCTCTTTAACGTGAGGAACCAATACAGTTAGCGGTCCACCGATCGCAATTCGTTCGGGATTGAGGATATTTGCTAAGTTGATTAATCCCCAGCCTAATATCTGCACCCATTCAGACACAACCGCATGGGCGAGGGGTTCGTCTTGGCGGAAATGTGCGACCAAATCGCTAATTTCTCCTGCTTGTCCTCCCCGTTGGCGATAGTTTTGCAGCAACGCCTCTCTACCGACAAATGTGCCTAAATCTCCGCAGCCAGTTGGCATTGGTAAAATTGCCCCGACTTCCCCCGCAGTACCATAAGCGCCGCGAAAGACGCGATTGTTCAATACGATTCCCGCCCCGATCCCTTTATTAATTAATAGATAGAGCAAACTATGACACTGCATGGCACTACCTAGATACACCTCTGCTAAAGCGGCGGCGTTCGCGTCATTATCTACGAACAAAGGCAATTGAATGTGAGGTTGAAGATAGCGGCGTAGATCTACACCTACCCACTGCAAAAATGGCGAGTAGATGACCACACCTGCTAAGTTTATGGTTGCTTGGATGGCTAGCCCAATTCCTCGCGATCGCTCTTGTTTCATCGGATCGGACTGCTGCACTTGCTCAACTAATTGTACGAGTTGGCTGAGGACAAGTTCTGGTTCTCGACTACCTATTAGCGGTGCTTGAATGCGGTTGACAACTTGGGCAGCTAAATTCAACTGCACTACCGTTAGCTGTTCGTACTCGATCGCCGCACCAATAAAAAATGCCCCGTCGGGATTCAAACTCAATCCAACTCCTGGTCTTCCTCCTCCAGTAGGCGCGATAATTTCACCGCTTTCTCGAATTAAGCCCTGCGAGATTAATTCGGCTGTAATTACGGTAACAGTCGATCGCGTCAGTCCTGTGGCACGGGCAATCTCAGCCCGAGTCATTGGCGCACGACATCTAAGGAGTTCCAAAATGCGGGCATAGTTGATTTGTTTTAACAGTGTTGTATTGGTGGCGATCGATGGTGAATGTCGATCTGCGGTCATTTTTCTAATCTTCAGTAAGTTTGTTTTTCTAACAAACAAATTAGCATTATAGAGACGTTATGTGTGTAGAGACGTTCCATGTAACATCTCTGTTGGAGAAAAAGATATGAAAAGCTTCGACTGTGAGGCAGTCCTATTCGATCTCGACGGTGTATTGGTTAATTCAAATGTAGCTGTAGAAGGACATTGGCGTAGGTGGGCGCAGCAGCACGGTTTAGATGCAGAGGCAATTTTGAAAATCTCTCACGGTCGTCCGGCGATAGACACAATTCGCGAAGTTGCGCCGCACTCGATCGCAGAGGAAGAAGGGAGAGCGTTTCTGCAACGTGAGGCGGAGGATTTAGCTGGCGTGGTGGAAGTGGAAGGAGTAGCAAATTTACTGAATTCATTACCAGAGCGGCAATGGGCAATTGTCACCTCAGGGACGCAGGCGATCGCCACCAACCGTTTGCGTCATGTTGGTTTGTCCGTTCCCAAAGTCATGATTACGACAGATGATATTAGCCGTGGTAAGCCCGATCCTGAAGGATATCTCAAAGCAGCATCAAGGTTGGGTGTTGCACCAGAACGCTGTCTGGTAGTAGAGGATGCTGTGGCTGGTGTCAAAGCGGCACGGGCAGCGGGAATGATTGTGGTGGCGGTGGCGACGACTTATCAGCCAGCAGATTTAATTGAGGCGGATGCGATCGTACCTGCTCTGGTAGGGATGGCGATCGAACAACAGGTGATGGATGGCGATCGGGTTGAGTTAAGGGTGTTGTTAGCAGAGGCGTGAGGAAGTCAGAAGTTGTAGGGGCGGGTTTAGCGAATAGATCGACCACTGAAACAGTGAATCTTTGGTGAAAACCCGCCCGTACCCAAGTTGGCAGAAGTCAGAAGTTGTAGGGGCGGGTTTAGCGAATAGATCGACCACTGAAACAGTGAATCTTTGGTGAAAACCCGCCCGTAAGCCAAATAAATGCAGGGGAGATATGGGTGATAAGCGGGTGTTAGGCAAAAATGTGAAGCGATCGCATTTTGGGAAAGAGGCGGTTTGGCTTGGGGTGGCGATCGCCTTTTATGCTTTTGTGGCGATCGCGGTGGCAGAGGCGGGATTGGGGGTTTTGTTACCTTCGATTCTGGAGGCATACAATTTAAATCCGGCAACTGTGACGCTGCTGTTTATCAGTCAGACGGGTGGTTATGTTGTGGCAGCGTTCTCTAGTAGTCTGATTAGCAGCCGTTTGGGATTGGCGCGGATGCTGTTGGTAGCGGCAATGTTGCTGATGGGGGCGCTGATAGTATATGCGTTGAACCCGTTTTGGTCGGTAATGGTAGCGGCTGGCGTGCTTCTAGGGTTGGGAATTGCCTTAATTGATGCTGGCATTAATACTTTTATTGTGGATAACCCACGCACTAACCATCTCGTGGGGATGTTGCACGCTTTTTATGGAGTTGGTGCATTGTTAGGTCCCACGATCGCCACTTCGCTACTAGCTTTTGGGTTGAATTGGCGATCGATCTATTTGGTATTTGCAGGAGTGGTGGGGCTGTTGGTGGTGGCGGTGACTATAGCGATCGTCCAAAATTATCGACCGATGACGCAGAAAATCAATGCTTCTGGGACGAGTGCTAAGGCTAATCTTCGCGTTGCTTTACAGACACCTGCCGTCCTGCTGACGGGTTTGCTATTGATGGTTTATGTGGGTGCAGAAGTTTGTGTGGGTAACTGGGCTTACTCGGTGCAAAATCTCAGTCGCGGTATCCCGCCAATAGTTGCCGGATACAGCATTAGCGCTTACTGGCTGGGACTGACAATTGGGCGTTTGAGTTTGGGATATCTCATGCGACGACTCGGTGCAGTCCGCACGTTGGATATTTCTCTAGTGGTGCTGAGTATTGGTTTATTGTCTTGGTGGCTAGTACCAAACCTGTCTTTGAGCTTACCGCTGATTGGTTTCGGGTTTGCGGCAATCTATCCGGCAACAATTGCCCTACTACCGCAACGGATACCTTCCGCATTAGTCCCAGCCGCGATCGGTTTCGTGTCGAGTGTCGCTAGTTTGGGTGCAGCCAGTTTGCCCAGTGCAGTAGGTTGGATCGCCTCCCGTACTAGTTTGGAAATTATTCCTGTCTTAATGATGCCTCTAGCCCTAGTGATGGTAATTGTACATCGATGGTTAGTAGGAACGGGGAGCAGGGAGCGCACGAGCAGTGACCAGTGACCAGTGACCAGTGACCAGTAACCAATGTAGGGGGGGGTTTCACCCAAGATTTATGTCAGAAACGAAGCGGTTTCACAAACCCGTCCTTATCGCCATATTCATGCAGCAAAAGTTTGACAAGGTTATTTAACAAACCCGCCCTCGCAGCCATATTTGTAAGGATTATCTTATTGTAATCTTATTGTAGTATGATGTATTATACAAAATGAACTTGCGTAAGCTAAGTTAGTAATCTCCCCTGTAGAGATAGTCAATCTGGCAATCAAAAACAAAAGTATTCTGTAGGGGCGCACAGATGTGCGCTCCGATCGATACATCAGTTATTTTGCCTTAATTTTTAACTAAAAATATGCCATACGAAAAACTAGAAATTAATACACCAGCACCCGTACTTTCTTGGGCAAATCATGCCTTAGGACATGAAGAAACCCAGATGGCGAAAAACGTGGCATCGCTACCATTTGTATTTAAACATGTTGCATTGATGCCCGATGTCCACTTAGGTAAGGGTGCTTTAGTCGGCTCGGTTGTAGCAACTAAAGATGCAATTTTGCCTGCGGCTGTAGGGGTAGATATTGGTTGTGGCATGGCTGCCATTCAAACTCCATATCATGCCGAACAATTAGAAGGCAAGTTGAAAAAAATCCGTTTGGATATTGAAGCATCAATTCCAGTCGGTTTTAA
>NZ_JBOFLP010000090.1:0-13717 GCF_051657925.1 Chroococcidiopsis sp. | reverse complement strand
TCTCCAAATTTAGCTGCTTACCAATGCCGCTTTGATGTGGCGCTAGTCCAACATCGTAAATTATCGTTGGCTCAATTGAGACAGATATCGGCTACACTTGACATTTCCCCTGACTTATCGTCTTTGTCAGTGCAGTTGGGACAAGCAGTCATAGTCGGTGGTTATCAACTCGTGCTACAAGAATACTTATCCGCTGCTTTTGATTGATGCGATCGCCCTATCTCAATTTCAGTCTTCAATTTCAGCCTGCAATTTTGTGGCTGCCGATTTAAGCCAAAGTTTCGGGACAATAACCCAATCCCTTGACAAATTGTTGCCGAAATGTTTCTATTTCTTCCCGTTCTGGGTTGCCGTGAGAGACAATTGCGACTTGATAGCGGCGCATCACGTCTACCGGAGATTGTCCGGCTTCCAAACTCCATAACGCCATTCTGACGCGGATCGGTGCTTCGTAGGGAATTCCCAATTCATTTAAAAAAGCGCGGAAATCACCATCTTGTTGAGAGTTGAGAGGAGATTTCATTTTCACCTTCACAACCCAGCCATCAATTTGATGAATTACAGTAATGAAACTCAAGGGCATCTGGGGTCTGCCATGCAAATGTTCAACGATCCTCAATGTGAGGCTGGCGTTGGCAAGATAGTAAAGGTATTCCATATCCTTGCTGGGGAAACAAGCTATTCCTACATTTATATTTTTGCGAATTGACCGCCACGATACTAGCGTCAAACACCCACTCCACCTGGGTAGATTCACCCAAATACCCATGCGATCGCATCAACTCAAAATCTTACTTAAAATCCGTTAGAATACCGAACGTCACTCTCACAAAAAATGCATATCAATCAATTTAAAGATGCACTGTCTGCATTGAATTCCGTAAAAACACCTAATTTTGACTTGACATCTTCTACTAGATCTGAATTGGACTACTCTTTATCGAGTTATGATTACGAATTACCACCAGAACGGATCGCTCAAAATCCAGTTTCTCCCAGAGATAGTTCTCGTCTATTAGTAGTAAATCCCGACAGTCACGCCCATAAAATTTTTCGCAACTTACCAGAACTACTTAATCCTGGTGACTTGCTAGTTATGAACGATACGCGGGTAATTCCTGCCCGTCTTTACGGAGAAAAACCTAGCGGCGCGGCTGTGGAAGTTTTACTTTTAGAAGAACGCCAGCCGAATGTATGGTTAGCTTTAGTCAAACCAGGAAGACGTTTAGCACCTGGGGCGAAGATTGTATTTTTCGAGCAAGAAGATAAGAGAGCAGGGGAGCAGAGGAGCAGAGGAGCAGAGGAGCAATCTAGAATCAAAAATCCTCCGACTCCCGACTCCCGACTCCCAACTCCCGCAACTCTTACTGCTACAGTCCTAGAAACAGACGAAGAGACAGGCGGACGAGTGTTACAGTTTGACCTTCCAGAAGGTGTATCTGTCATTCAATTATTAGATAAATTCGGTCACGTACCTTTGCCACCCTATATTACCGATTCTCAGGCGGAATCAGAGCAGTACCAAACTGTTTACGCTGAAAAACCAGGCTCGGCAGCAGCACCGACAGCAGGGCTGCACTTTACACCAGAATTACTCAAACGCTTGCAAGAAAATAGTATAGAGCAAGCATTTGTGACTCTACACGTTGGCGTAGGAACGTTTCGTCCGGTAGAAGTGGAGGATGTAAAGACACATCAAATGCATGGAGAGTGGATCGAAGTTCCAGCTGCTACTGTAGAGCAAATTCGCGCTACGCGATCGCGGGGAGGCAAAATTATTGCTGTCGGAACGACAACGGTAAGGGCTTTAGAGGGTGCTGCTGCATCGGGAGAACTACAGCCATTTTGCGGCAAGACAAATTTGTTTATCTACCCTGGTTATCAATGGCGGGTAGTAGACGGGTTAATTACTAATTTCCACCTGCCCCGTTCTAGTCTAATGATGCTTGTCAGTGCGGCAATTGGCAGAGAACGATTGCTGGCATTGTATCAAGAAGCGATCGCCCAACAATACCGTTTCTATTCCTTTGGTGATGCCATGCTGATTTTGCCTCAAGGTGAGGAGTTGTAGGGACGCACAGGTGTGCGCCCTACTAGAATCCTTCTGATGTGTTGAATTGTATAAATAACTGCCTAGTTTTCTTCCTAGTTTCGCTACAAACATAGATAGAGCCGCGCATTGAAGGATATTTCTGGGAACTCTATTAACAGTGGGTGGCTGTAAATCGTTTTAGCAAGCAATCGGATGCATGACGTAACTGAGTGCTTGGTAATCGGCTTTAACCGATTAAGCTGCTTGAATTAGCAATAACTAGGCATCGTTGCTAGGGATATGAGAAATGAAAAGTCTGTCTGCTCGCGTTTTTCTCTTGCATAGCGCTTTATTTACAATCTTTTTTGTTGGTGCGCGGCTTCCTGCTTCTGCAATACCGTCTGAGGGAGTCGAGAATTGGGGAGTAGTTAAGACTTTCCCAAAAGTACCAGTCTCGCTACCAGAATCTAAAGTCTGGGTGATTAAAAATAGCAGCCAGCAGCCGGAATTACAATCTTATGTATGGCTGGCTAATCATAAGCGGCAAGATAATCGACAATCAACGCTGCTGTTAGCTCAAGAATCTAATCAGCAGGTAACAGCAAAAAATCCCAAACCGTCAGAGTTAAAAGCATTTAACGAAGTTATAAAAAATAGCAGTGCTATTAAAGGATTATTTACACTTTATCGCCAGAAGGATACAGGCAAAGTTTATTTAGAAATTCAACCGCAGCAATTCAATAAAAACTTCCTCAGTACGATGACGATGGAAGCGGGAATTGGAGAGCGAGGTATTTATAGTGGAATGCCTTTACAGGATTTCTTATTTTATTTTCAGCGAGTCAACAATAATATTCATTTCGTCGTGCGTAACGTTAATTTTCGCGTCACTCCTGGTTCGCCGCAAACGCGATCTCTGATGCGATCGTTTAGCGATTCCGTACTCTACTCAATTCCCATAAAAAGTATTCATCCTCAACGGAAAACTATTTTAATCGATCTTGGCGATCTCCTATTAAAAGATTTACCAGGCTTAGCAGCATCGCTCTCTACTCAGCTAGGAACGACCTATCAATTAGATGAAAATAAATCTTATTTTGGCTCGACTAAAGCTTTTCCCCTCAACATGGAAATTGAGTCAGTTTACGGCTTTTCCTATGGGGGTGCTAAGAGTAGTGCCACGCCAAATCTAATGACGCTACCAGACAGCCGCGCTCTAACTTTACGCATTCGCTACAGTCTATCTGAATTATCGGCTAATTCTACCTACAAGCCTCGTCTAGCTGACGATCGCATCGGTTATTTTATCACTGCCTATCAAGATTTTGCGATTGAAGACCGTAAAGAACCGTTTGTTCGCTACATTAACCGCTGGCATTTAGAAAAGCAAAATCCTAACGCCAAACTATCACCGCCCAAAGAACCAATCGTATTTTGGATTGAAAATGCCGTTCCACTGGAATATCGGGATGCAGTTAAAGAAGGGGTATTAATGTGGAACAAAGCCTTTGAAAAAGCAGGATTTATCAATGCGATCGAAGTGCGACAAATGCCCGATGATGCTAAATGGGACCCTGCGGACGTGCGTTACAACGTAATTCGCTGGATTAACACAGTTGATGGCTTTTTCGCCCTTGGTCCTTCGCGGGTTAACCCCTTAACTGGGGAAATCTTGGATGCAGATATCTTAGTAGATGCTAGTTTCGTGCGCCTCCTCAAGCAAGAATATCGGCGCATGGTTCAAGATAGCCGAGCGCAACCGACATCGGTATTATCCCAGATGATAAACGATCGCAGCGTGTGTAACTCCGGTTTTGGACGAGGCTTCGGGGGACAGAAGAGAACTGAGGGAGAAAATATCAATTCCGATCCCTCACTCCTCACTCCTCACTCCTCACCCCTCTCCAAGCTCGCTACCGAATACGACCTCTGTTATGGTATGGAAGCGGCAAACCAATTTGATTTTGGTTCTTTGGCACTCACGCTGTTTCAAAATACCACGCCTAACAGCGACAAAATGCAGCAATACATTCATCAATATTTGCGGCTGATTATCGCTCACGAAGTCGGGCATACACTCGGTTTGCGGCACAATTTTCGCGGTAGTACCCAACTTCCACCAAATGAGTTAAATGCTACCAAAATAACTCGCGATCGCGGTTTGACAACTTCAGTTATGGACTATCTTCCCCCGAATTTGGCTCCACCCGAGCGCGAACAGGGCGACTTTTTCCCCGATAGTGTCGGTTCTTACGATGAGTGGGCGATTGAATACGGTTATATGCCTACAACAGCAGTTCATCCTTTGGCAGAAAGACGATTTTTAGACCAAATTGGCGATCGCTCCTCGCGTCCAGATTTAGCTTATGCTACAGATGAGGATCGGTTCGATCTCGACCCCGATGTCAATGCTTGGGACTACAGTAGCGATGTTTTGGGCTATTCCCAAGGACAATTAGATATAGCGCGGGCAATGTGGAAAAAGCTGAATCGGCGCTATCCAACTTCAGGCGAGAGTTACAGCGATTTAAGCGAACTGTTCGATCGCATTTTCTTACACTACCTGCGTCATACCTACTACGCCACTAAATATATTGGCGGACAGTCATTTTACCGCGACCACGCTAGCGCCGATAACGGCAGATTACCATTCGTCCCCGTACCTGTAGCAAAACAGCGACAGGCTTTAGCAATGCTGGAGAAATACGTATTTGCCCCAGATGCATTTAATTTTCCGCCAGAACTCTTGAATAAACTCGCACCCTCTCGCTGGATGCATTGGGGAGAACAAGCCGTGATGAATCGCCTCGATTACCCAATCCACGATAGTATTTACGCGCTACAAAGTTTAGTATTACGCGATTTACTATCGGGCGATCGCCTTTCCCGCTTACGCGACATCGAACTCAAGAGCCAGCCAAAACAAGCCCTCACACTACCAGAACTATTTACCACCTTACAAAATGATATCTGGATGGAGGTTTTAAATCCAGACAAAACACCAACAAATATATCTAGTTTGCGGCGAGCCGTCCAACGGGAACACCTGAAAATCATGACAGATATGATGTTACGCAAATCCGACGTTCCTGAAGATGCGCGGACGCTTGCGTGGTACAATTTGCGCCAATTGCGAGAGAAATTGGATCGGGCAGTTGCTCGTTCTGGCACATTAGATGAATATACTAAAGCACATTTAGCAGAAACCCGCGATCGCATTGCCAAAACTTTGGATGCCAGAGTTGAATCGAGATAGGGACGAGGAGTGAGGAGCGAGGAGCAAAAGAATTGTAGAAGATTTATTCTAGCTTTGATAGGTGTAGTTGCGATCGCACTCAAAAAAATCTTTGCGCTCTTCATCTTTGCGTCTCCTCTACGAGAACGCTGCGCGTATGCGTCTTTGCGTGACACTCAATTAGATCTTTCACTCAATTGCAAAAGATTGATTTTTAAATATATTTAACCACCCACATCTCCTTGAATTATCAACACCGAACAACGAGCATTACGGACAACATGATTGCTGACGCTACCTAATAAAACTTCTGTAAATCCTTTATATCCCCTGCGTCCCAACACAATTAAATCTGCTCCCCACTCTTTTGCCGCATCGCAAATTGTCGAACCTGGATTCCCTACCCGACAATTAAACTCAACTGAAATTCCCAAATCTTTTGTTTTCTCGCGATAAACCTGCAAAACATCTTGTCCTTCCTCAGTTTTGGCTTCAATTTGGGATGGATAAGTCATTCTTGCTCCCAACTCAACGCCGTGAAATACCATCAAGTTTGCTAAATCTTTTGTAGCTAATTCTACAGCTTGCTCGAATACCACAGATGCTTGAGCTGAGCTATCAACGGCAACAAAAATTTTCTTGAAACTCACGATCGCCCCCAAATTAACTATCCTGTTACTGACGATATAGTAGATTCAGTCTCGATCCTATGCAAGAATCACACAGATCGATAAATAAAATAGGTTTGATACCGCAAAAATCTACCGAGAGTAGTAGAGTCTGAGACAGAATTGCAATCAAAAGATGTAGAAATATGATAAGCGATCGCCAAGACATTCAAGTATCTGTTGCTATCGTCGGCGGCGGACTCTCCGGTATGAGTGCAGCCTGGGAACTCTACCAAGCAGGGATTGATTCACTCGTTGTTTTAGAAGCAAACAATCGCGTTGGCGGACGCACGTTTAACCAATTCCATCCTAAAATTGGTTATCTGGAAATGGGTGGTACTTGGGTAGGACGTACTCAAACGGCTGTTCTCGATTTGGCACGACAGTTAGGAGTTGCCACCAAAAAAGGTAAAGTTGACGGAGCTACGATTTACGGCTATCAGGGAATCTGGACGACGCACGCAAATGACCCTGGTGAAAGCGCCACGCCAGCCCAAAAAGATTTTGCTCAGGTAATGACAAAATTCGAGCAACTCAGCCAGACTGTGCTGCTAGATGCACCTTGGGAGACACCTAATGCTAAAATTTTAGATTCTATCTCGGCGGGGGAGTGGATCGATCGCCATACAGAGACAATAGAAGCAAGAGCTTGGATGGCGGGTAGTATTCGTCAAGGGATCGCAGGAGATCCGCATCAGGTATCAATGCTGTTCGTTCTCTATTTCATGGCGAATGCAGGTTTTTTTGACTTACGCGAAACAGCAGAGGATTATCGCCTCGTCGGTGGTTCGCACAGTTTGACGTTGAAAATTGCCGAGCATTTAGGCGATCGCGTGTGGTTGAATACAAGAGTACGAGAGATTTCGCATGGCGATCGGGTATGTTTGTCGACAGAAAGGGGAGTCATACAAGCAGACTACGCGATCGTGGCAATGATGCCTAAAGATGCGGGAAAAATTCACTTCGATCCGCCTTTACCAGCAATTCATCAGCAATTAATATCGGGATGGCAGCAGATGAGTTGGATCAAATTCTTCTGTCTCTATTCACGTCCGTTGTGGTGGGGAAAAGCAGCTAGCGGACATTACTACAGTATGGATACTGAAGCAGAAGTTTTTGACGTTTCTCCCGCTGATGGTAGCTATGGTTTATTAATCGGTTTTTTCGATCCGAAATATTCTAATTTGAGTGAAGTAGAACGGCAAAAATTTGCGATTCAAACTGTTACAGATATGTTTGGTATTGAAGCCGCTACACCAGAAGAATATTTTGAAATTGATTATACTCAACAATCGTGGACGAGTGGTTGTGTAGCAGCTTTACCACCTGGGTTATTGACACAAGCAGGAATAGCATTAAACGAACCTGTGGGTAGAATTTATTGGGCAGGAACCGAACGTTCTACCCGTTGGATCAATTATATGGATGGAGCAGTGCGATCGGGTCAACACGCCGCAAGGCAAATTCTTCAACGAGCAATCTAAGCTGCATTTTCTAACTGAATTCTAAACTAACAGGTAAAATAGAAGATAATTTGGCTATAACTTGCTTACATAAAGATATCTAATCATGCTACAAATATCACCAAAATCTTTAACACTAGAAGAGTTTCTAAAATTACCAGAAACAAAACCTGCTAGCGAGTATATTGATGGTGAAATTATTCAAAAACCAATGCCTCAAGGAAAGCACAGCATTGTTCAAGGTGAATTAGTGCCTGCAATTAATACTGTTTTAAAAGCTCCAAAAATTGCCAGAGCATTTCCAGAACTCAGATGTACGTTCGGCGGACGCTCTACAGTTCCTGATGTATCTGTATTTGTTTGGGGTAGAATTCCTCGCGATGAGAAAGGTGAAATTGCTAATGCATTCTCAATTGCACCTGATTGGACGATTGAAATTCTCTCACCCGACCAAAGCCAAACAAAAGTTACTAAAAATATCCTACACTGCCTCAAATATGAAACTCAAATGGGTTGGTTAATCGATCCAGAAGAACAAACTATATTTGTTTATCTTCCCAACCAACAACCAGAAGTATTTGACGAACCAGAACAACAGATTCCTGTTCCATCTTTTGCACAAGAAGTTAAACTAACTGTGGGAAACTTATTTGGCTGGTTAATGGAGTGATATTTATCTCATGCTGCTTCAACTGCTGCCATCACACCAAAGATAATAAACAGAATTCCTCCAGCAATAGTTAACTTACGTTCGGAGATACGTCCAGCTAACATTCGTCCGCAAATAACTGCAAGCGCCGCACATAAAGCATGACCTAAAATTGCTCCAAGAGTCACGCCTACAACTGGATATCGAGTTGCTAAAGCAATAGTTGCAATTTGAGTGCGATCGCCCCATTCTGATAAAAAAGTTAGCGTGAAAGCCTCAGCAATAATTGCTCCGGCATTTTGAGTTTTAGGTAAATTAAATTCTGCTTTCTCAACAGCAGTTTTTGCCTCTTGAATAATTTCTGTATCGCAAGAACTCACTGGCATTTTACTTGCTTCGTAAAGCAACTTCAAACCAAAACCAAGAAACAAGGCAATTTCTGCATATTGAATGTATGTTTTAGGCAACAAAGCCGCGACTTGTCCCACTAAAACAGAAAGTACTGTCATCGCTGCCAAAGCAGACACCGCACCAGCAAACACCAGCCGTCGCGAATGACGCATCGCCAAAATTGCCGCGATGAAAAAAGTTTTATCTCCTAATTCTGAAACCGCAATCAGTAAAAAACTGGCAATGAAGGCTGCTAGCACTCTCTCAAGCTCCTTTGTAGCTGACTAACTTGAGCTTGCGAGCTTGACGAGTTACGAAAGACCTCACCAAGCTCACAATCTTCCTCTGTGAACTTAGTGAAGGTCTCACTGACAAGAGAGCATCATTTGTCATCGGTCATTTGTCATTTGTAAAAGACAAGAACTTATGACTTTTTTCGCTCAATTGTCACCTGAACCAGGCAGCAAGCCAGCATGTTGATTCAGGTATCTGGCACAGTTGTGATGCCAGTAGCTACTCCCCTTCAAATTTATTTAACCATTACTTTATCACTAGGTAGAAACAGCGTCAAATGTGATGGTTGGCAATTGGTAGTTGGTAGTTGTCAAGCACCGATTACCCATTACCCATGACCATTAATATTTCCGTTCTTGTGGCTCAAACATAGTAATTGCGACGGTTTTGTATTGCAGGTCGATACCAGCAGGGGAATAATACGATAGGGTGTGCTTGAGGAAATTACTGTCGTCCCGTTGCGGAAAGTCTTCGCGGAAATGAGCGCCACGGCTTTCTTGACGGTTGAGGGCTGAATTTAAAATGAGTTGTCCGACGACAATTAAACTCCCCAATTCTAAGGCTTCAATAATTTCTGTATTCCAACAACTGCCTTTATCATCTAGATATATTTGCGCGGATTGCTGTTGTAGTTGTTGCAATTGTTGTAAGCCTTCTTGCATCAAGCTTTCCGTCCGAAATACGCCGCAGTGCTGCGTCATAGCATCTTGAAAAGCAGTACGAACTTGCTCGATCCGATACTTTCCTGGCTGTTCTAACAAGGCTTGAATCTGCTGTTTTGCCTCGTTAATATAGCGTTGTTCTTGGATATCCGGTAATTTACGGTTCTGCACGTATTGCGCGATCGCAGCTCCGGTACGCCGTCCGTAGACTACGCACTCCAACAAAGAGTTACTCCCCAAACGATTAGCACCGTGAACGGAGACACAAGCGCATTCCCCAGCCGCGAAAAATCCCTCCACTAACTGCTCGGCACTACGGCGCACCTGTCCGTCTGTATTCACGGGTATCCCACCCATAGAATAGTGGACTGTAGGACGCACGGGCATCGGTTGATGGACGGCATCAACTCCCACGAGTCGATGGGCTTCTTCCCAGCAAAAAGGGACGCGGCTCATGATTTTTTCTTTGCCCATGTGCCGCAGATCGAGATACACGCAGGGACCACCTGCCCGACCATCGGGATAAACGCCTCGTCCGGCACGAATTTCATAAGCGATCGCTCTAGAAGTAATATCTCGTGGCGCTAATTCCATCCTTGAGGGGGCGTATGTTGCCATAAAACGCTCTCCCTCAGCATTAATTAAATACGCTCCTTCCCCCCGCACGGCTTCCGAGATCAATACGCCTACTGGATACAATCCCGTGGGGTGAAATTGGACGAATTCCATATCTTCTAAAGGCAGACCTGCGATCGCTGCCATTGCCAATCCGTCGCCTGTCGAAGCATAGTCATTAGAAGTCGTGTTATAGACTCGACCGTAACCGCCCGTAGCAAACATCACCGCTTTGGCGCGTAAGACTTCGATGTGTCCGTCGAGAATGCGGTACATCACCACGCCCTTAGCTTGACCGTCCTCCAAAATCAGACGCATCACGTACCATTCTTCATAAACCTGTACGCCGTATCGTCGTAAATTATTGACGAGTTCGTGCAAAATAGCGTGTCCGGTCTTATCTGCGGCATAGCAGGTACGATTGTGGGAGTGTCCGCCGAAGGCTCTTTGGGCAATGCGACCGTCAGGCAAGCGAGAAAACAACACCCCCATATGTTCTAGGTCTATCACCACATCGGGGGCTTCACGGGCTAGCAACTCCACTGCATCTTGATCGGCTAGATAGTCGGAACCTTTCACGGTATCGAAGGCGTGGGCTTCCCAGCTATCTTTATCATCCACATTCTTCAGCGTTGCAGCAATTCCTCCTTGAGCGGCGACAGAATGAGAGCGGATCGGGTGAGTTTTCGCCACTACAGCCACATTCAAACTCGGATCGAGGCGGGCAATTTCTACTGCGGCACGACAGCCAGCCAGTCCGCCACCAACAATAATGACATCGTGTTCTAGCATTTATACATTGTTTGCTAAAAAAGTGTTCTCTAGCTCTATAGTGGCTTAACGAGGGGCGAGGAGTGAGGAGTGAGGAGCGAGGGAAAGAAAGTGGTACGTGGTGCATGGTGCGTGGAGAAGGGTGTGGGAAGTGTGGGGAGTGTAGGGAATTTTGAATTTTGAATTGTTTTGCTCCCCAGCTTCCCCAGCTTCCCCAGCCTCCCCAACTCCCTTGTCCCCCTTGTCTTTTCTCTCACCCCTCGCTCCTCGCTCCTCGCTCCCCACCCCTAACTCACTGGCGCTGGTTGTTGCTGCGAAACGTTACCAGGAATAGGTTCAGATTTTGTACCTGGTTCTGCTGCTGTCAGTTCGATATGGTTGAGCAGGGTTGTGACGAAGGCAAACAGTAGGAAAGGTAGAGACAGTAGTACAATCAACCCTACAGTGGCTAAGGCATAGATTGGTTTTCTCGCACCCATCATTGCCATTGCCGCAGCCAAACTAACGGTAATAGTGATCAACCAGACAATAATTTGACCGTAAATATCCCCAAAGGTCAGAGTGCAGACAAAGCGATACTTTTGAATGTTATTCATATTCATCAGATTTCCTTTTAACATCTCTTATTTTTCTAGGTTAAAGCTCTGACAGGTTTCTGGACAGTTTCTAAACATTTTTGACAGCTTTGCAACAGTTATTTACATTTCGCTAGACGTTTTTCTGGCAATGTATATCCCAAGATAGAAGTAGATTTTTAGCTCAATTAATTTAAGTATTTTCGATATAGGCTGAGGGAAATTGCATAATGCAGTTTCATCTTGATCGATGGCGATGCTTCTTTCTTTTTTCCTTCTACTCTCTATCTTGATGAAGTCAGTTAGCATCGAACCCTATTTTAGTAAAATTTGCGACTCAGTATTCGCTTGGCTTTTGGTTGCACGTATCTACCCGTACTAGCGTTCTATTGGTATATTTAACGTTGAAACTCCTCGATCGCTTAAACTTTACTTAATCCAAAATTAACCAACTATTAAGCTTGAGATAATGAGTTCATCCACTATGTGCGTGATTATTAAGATTGTCTGTGCGATTGACTACTATTAGTGGATGAGGAGACTCAGAGAAATATGCTGCTATCTGGAATTACGCTGAAGCGTGTTATTGCGACTTCAGCAGTCGCAGCTACGGTGACCTTGGGAGCGGGTTTAACGGGAATTGCTCAACAAGCTGCTACCCTCAATGGTGCTGGCGCAACTTTCCCAGAACCCTTGTATCAGCGCTGGGCTAGTGAATTGCGTAAAGCTAACCCGCCACTTCAAGTCAACTATCAGGGAATTGGTAGCGGTGGCGGCGTGAGACAGTTTATTGCTGGCTCAGTCGATTTTGGCGCTAGCGATAACGCCATGACTGATGAAGAAGCGAAAAAAGTTAAGAACGGCGTGGTATTCGTCCCCACAGCTGGTGGTCCTGTTGCCGTGGTTTACAATGCACCTGGAGTTACCGATCTCAGACTATCTCGTAAGGTCTTACCGCAGATTTTTGCCGGTCAAATTAAAAATTGGAACGATCCGGCGATCGCCGCCGATAATCCTGGGGCAAAATTACCAAATCAGCCCATTAGACTTGCCGTCCGTGCTGATGCTAGCGGGACGAGCTTTATCTTCACTAACGCCCTCAGCGCCATGAGTCCCTACTTTAAAGGTAGGATTGGTCCTAATCGCGCTCCTTCTTGGGCTGGCAGTCCCCTCAAAGGCAAAGGCAATCCTGGTGTAGCTCAAATCGTGCAGCGGACTCCTGGTAGCATTGGCTATGTAGAAGCTGCTTTTGCCAGACAGAACAAAATTCCGATGGCACAAGTGCAGAATAGTAAAGGTGAATTTGTCGCACCAACTCAGGAAGCAGCCAACCAAGCTTTAGAAGGTGTGAAGTTTAATCCTGATTTTCGGGTAAACTACGATCTACTCGGCAATCCTGACTCTGGATATCCAATTGTCGGTCTGACTTGGATTATGGTTTATAGAAACTACGAACAGCCAGGTAAGGCTGATGCCGTCAAACGGATGGTACAGTGGATGTTAACTGACGGTCAAAAAATTAACGACCAGCTCGACTACACGCGAATTCCTTCTAGTGTTGCTAGCCAAGTCGTACAGACTGTGAAAAGCGAAGTTAAGTAAATAACTAATTCAGTAGAGACGCTCTTTTGGAACGTCTCTACGTAGTTGACGTTAAAGAAATGATGTATGTCAGAACCACATGTAGAAAATAATCGGCAGTTTCCTCTTAAGTCAGAGATAAATTTAGCTGCATCTTCAGGAAAATTTGCGTGGTTCGACCAAGGGTTTACCTGGCTGGTATACGGGCTAGCAATTGCTATGGTAGCCCTGCTATTTTGGATTAGCTTTATTATTTTTGAAAATGCCCTGCCAGCTATTCGACAATTTGGGCTGAGTTTTTTGTGGAGTCAAGAATGGAATGTAGCAGATCTCAAATTTGGGGCGCTGCCATTCATTTTTGGCACTCTAGTCAGTTCGGCACTCGCCATGTTAATCGCCGTGCCCGTGGGATTAGCAGTAGCTTTAATTACGAGCGAAGATATTTTACCTGCTTCAGTGCGATCGCCCATTGCTTTCATGGTAGAGTTGATTGCTGCTATTCCTAGCGTCATCATTGGATTATGGGGCATTTTCGTACTCATTCCGTTCTTGCAACCGATTCAACAATGGCTTTACGACCATTTCGCTTGGATACCCCTGTTTAGCACTCCACCAGCAGGCTATGGGATGTCGAGTGCAGGCGTAATTCTCGCGATTATGATTTTGCCGACAATGGCAGCAATTAGCCGCGAAGTTTTACTCGCCGTACCAAAAGAATTACGCAGTGGTTCGATGTCTTTGGGTGCAACCCGTTGGGAAACTATCTTTGGCGTGCTGTTACC
>NZ_JBOFLP010000089.1:0-3955 GCF_051657925.1 Chroococcidiopsis sp. | reverse complement strand
CAAACTGTTTTGGGAAAAACACTTGATACAGATGCAGCAGTTGGTAAACGTTCAGCTTAGCTTCAAGAATTTCTAAGGCTTGAAAACGACTCAAAGGCAGTCTTTGCAGATAGTTTTGTAACCGATAAATGGCTGTTTCAGAAGTGGTTGGGATATCCATACTGACTGAAAATCCAACTGGAATCGTGCTAACGGACAGGGATTGGTCGAGCCTTTTTAGGGACTGCTTGACTGAATTCGACCAATGCTTCGAGCAGTCGATCGCCGTCTCAATCTGCTCCACGATAGCTTGGGCATCGCAGGGATTAATCCCCTGTAATAACTCGATTTTTCGCAATTTCACGCACCTCAAAATAGCAGGATCTACCTCAGACGGTGCTGCATCTAAAGCTGCTAAAACCGATGCAGTAGTTGGCAAGTTATAAGATGGTTTATCTGTCCCTTTTGTCCCTTTTTTTGGCACAATTTTAATTTGACTAGGCGATCGTTGAATTTCTGCTGCTGCTAGTTCGGGGCTAAGCCCACTAAATAACATTCGCAGTAAGTCATCGTTTTGGGCAATCGATTTGCGTACCCAATGCTGCTGTCCTTCGAGCAGAACGAGTAGTTTGTCTTCATGAATGTCGTTGCTCATTTTTTTAAAAGAGTGAAATTTGAGTAGTTTTGTCCGAGTTTTGTTGTTTGGTTTCAACTGGAGGTTGGGTTGAACGAGCCGACGAGCGGGATGAATTGGTCGATTTTGCTTTTGGCTGCTGGCGCTGATAGCGAATTTTTCGGAGCGGCAAGTCAGCCTTAAGCTCTTCCAATAACTGAGCTAGAACAGCGGGTAATTCTCCTAATTCAGATTCGCCCACCAGGTTAGAAATAGGAAAGTCATCGTGACTGGACGCTGCAATTAACACCTGCCGTTCTTTGGCATCTGAATTTAAGGGAAGCCACGCGATCTGCAATCGAATCGGGGTTTCATGCCAGCGGTACGAACGCCCTTTCTCGCTGCTATGTTGCAGTGTTTGAAATGATGCAGCCGATGCCGAGGCACTGGCAGGTTGCTCTAAAAGCTGCAAAAACTCTTTCCCTGCTTGCCACCGTCGGCGATCGAACAAAAGTCCGTGCGCCTGAAATTGGGCTTCTGGTGATTTGTCGGTTAAGTACTCCTCAAGCTGTTTGTGTTCGACTGCAACAGCTTGAGCTGCTGCTTCTAAGGTAAGCCATCGTGCCATATTGTCAATTAGTAGCTGTCAGTTGCAAATGGCGGTAGCCAAAAGCTGGCTCGAAGTTCGCGGTTTAACCCTCTTTTATCACTCTAAGCGGAAGAAAATATCAGTTGTAAGTTGAGCTGCTGCACGATGGGACAAATAAACTGATTCATCCTACCCATGAGTTGCTCTAATCCAAACTGCTCTTGATGTAATAGGAAATACTTCTAACCATCGTTTTAACCAGTTGAAACAAATCAATGGTTGGACGATCAAACGTAGATTGTTGAGCAGATGTTTCCAACCGCTTTGATGATTCCACCACGGATGTTGAGCCAACAATTTCTGAGTAATTGGACAAGCATCATGAAAAGCATCGGCAAACAAACTCACCATCAAAAATGCACTCATCACCATTTCCCACCATTTCTCAATCTGTGAGTATTGGGTCATGCGAAAATCTGCCCAACAAGCGCGCATCCTTGGCTTGTTTAAGTCCATACTCAATACTCGTCCTAAACCCATAACTATCACCAATTTCGCTCAGTTGAATAGCAGGTGCAGCTACCATAACAAACGAAGTCGAATTATCCGGCAAGGTTTCGGGGTTAGTAGTCAACAGCCAATATTGCTTACGACGACGTTTCCCATAAATCACCGAGAGCCATGTAGCGGATTTCGGTGGTGCCATTGCTAAAAGTGCGTTCAAAGGTTTGCCACGGTTGTTGAACTACCTCTTGATCTTGAGGTAGCCATAGAGCATGATTGCTGCGAATTGCCAAGATGTAAGGTAGTTTCAACTCATCCAGGACATTCACAGGCGTTAGTCTTACTTTCACCATACAAGCTATCCGCCAATACCAGGGAAAACCGAAATCCTATTGCTTGTAGTTGCCGAATCATCGTCGCGGCAATTTGCGGCTTCGTTTGATATTCATCAGTGGCTTTTAGTCGTTCTCTAGGTTTGTAAACCTCAAAACATAAGGGCAAAATCATTCCTTCAACTAATCCATAGGCAGTGACCGCGACGATGCCATTTTCTTTTTTGCCCACGTTCCCAATGTATTGTCTTTTCACATAGTCGGTACTTTTCCCTTTCTTGCAATCTCCGGTTTCATCAATCAATAAAATCATTGTTCTTCCATGCAACACCTTGAGGATGATCTCGCTTGCGTTTTTGGCGTAACTGTTGAACTGTCCAGGGAGATTCAGTCAGAAAGTGATGCAAGCTCTGATGGTTGTCTAATCCAACAGCTTTGGCAATGGCGGGCAGTGACTTGCGTTTCAACTCGCTAATCATGCCCAAATGTAGCAGTTTGAATGCTTCAAAGCTCCGCAATAAGCGGAAATAATTCCTCAAACAGTTGGCAGTACTCATCAACAAATCGTATTGTCGGTCGAGCCTCTCTAGAAGCAGGCATAGATAGTTTGACATGAAAAAATCTATCTCTATTGTATATAATCTCTCATAAGAGTGATAAAAGAGGGTTATAGTGGCAGCGATCGAGCGTTCCATAGCAAAGGAGCGAGCGCCTCTAACTACTTTCGATCGATCTTTAGTAGAATTAATGTACGTAATACTGTACGTTATTTATGTTCTCCTACGAAATCACTTCTCCAACAGATGCCAGGAATAGCTTCTTTCAGTTATTAGACTCTGTGGCTGAAAACCATCAGGTTCTCATCATCAAACGGCGCAAAGGAGAAAATGTGGCGTTGATTGCCGAATCAGACTTAACCAGCCTGGTTGAAACAGTGTATCTGTTGCGAAATCCTGCCAACGGTCGTCGCCTGCTCGATGCGATCGCCGAATCAAAATCGGGCAAAATTCAGCCTCAGACCATAGAAGAACTACGGCAGGAGTTGGGAATTGGCAGCGAAGAGAAAGAAGAATGAATCAGAGGAAACGCCGCTACCGATTGGGCGCAGTCCTGGATTCAGCTCGCAATTCAAGGAAGACTTGGCTTAGTGGTTTAAGACCGACTACAAAAAAGCATCCAAAATTTTAGATCTGGTTACGGCTCTGATAACAGACCCACTTCAAGGAATTGGTAAACCAGAACCATTAAAATACTTGGATGCAGATGTTTGGTCGCGCCGAATTGACTTAGAGCATCGGCTGATCTATTTAGTCGGCAGTACTCAAATTGATTTTCTGGCGTGCAGATTTCACTACAAAGATTGACCGATAATAGCTAACTACAAACTCGGTCAATGGCTTTAGCAAACTATTTCTTTGCCATAACATAGTCTAAGCTCGTGTTCTCTTTGACTAGAGCAATTAAATAGCATTCCACAACTCCATCTGCTGCAATTGAGTAAATTTCTCCACGACTTTGACTTTGCAATCTTCAACAGAAGTCACTCCATAAACGAGTGACAATATTCGTTCGTTGACGACTACGAATGGTGGACTCCACCTCGTTCGCTTTTTGGCATCGCTAACTTTAACATTAAGCTTGTACCCCAGCCGATGCTGTTGACGAATTTCCCACTCCTGATAAAGTTGGGAATATTGAATACACCAGCCCTTCACTTCTTGTAAGTAGGTAGACAAAATTAATTACATAAACAAATAGTAAAATGTGTTAGAGATAATCGAGTTGTGTATTGAGAGATTTTTTGATGATATTCATTAGAGAAATCAATCCTCTTTCCTCCAAGCTGCTAGAACGAATTTATCGCCAAAGCCGACATCATCAGGTGCGTCAAAGAGCGCATTGTCTAATTTTAGCTTCGCAAGGGAGCAAAATAGAAGA
>NZ_JBOFLP010000088.1:0-20842 GCF_051657925.1 Chroococcidiopsis sp. | reverse complement strand
GTGATTGCCAGACCAGACATCAACGTGGAGTTCTGGCTTGGTCGAACCAACAGTCATGACTAGTTCCCCGTTGCAGTAAACCTTAGCTTCGGGATACCACTGCGGATGAATATCTGGTTTTGCCATCTCTTTTTCCTATTTTTCTAATTTTATTCTAGCTAATTGGTCATTTGTCATTTGCTCTACCAACAATCAATAACAAACGACCAACAACAAACTTATCGCTTTGAGAACTGAGGGGCTTTCCGTGCTTTATGTAAGCCGTATTTCTTCCGTTCTTTAGCTCTGGGATCGCGAGTTAAATAACCCTCTTTCTTCAAATGCAAGCGATTTTCTGGCTCCAATTGACAAAGGGCGCGGGCAACTCCTAAACGAATTGAATCAGCTTGTCCGGTTAAGCCGCCGCCGTGAGCATTTACGAGAATGTCGTATTCGTTCTCTAGACCTAGCGTCTCTAGAGGTGCTTTAGCGGCTGCAAGGTAGCTGGCATTGAATTGAAAATATAAGTCGCCAGCTTTACCATTGACGACGAGTTGACCGTTACCTGGAACTAGACGAACTCTAGCTACAGACGCTTTGCGTCGTCCTGTACCCCAGTACATGACTCGCCCGTTAGTGGTAGCGGTTTGTGTTGCTTGCATTACTTATCTCCTGGGATGGTTTGAATTTTAATTGCTTCTGGTTTCTGTGCTTGATGAGGATGTTCTGCTCCAGCGTAGACTTTGAGCTTAGTAAATAGTTGTCTGCCCAAGCTGTTTTTTGGCAGCATACCTTTAACAGCTTGTTCTACAATGCGCTCTGGTATCCGAGCTTGAAGTTGAGCAAAGGTTTCGGTTTTCATCCCACCAGGTCTTCCAGAATGACGGCGATAAAGTTTTTGACTGCGTTTTTTCCCTGTAACTTTAATTTTGTCAGCGTTAACAACGATGACAAAATCACCAGTGTCCATATGCGGAGTAAATTCTGGCTTATTTTTACCCCGCAGGATATTAGCAATTTCAGTGGCGAGCCTGCCTAAACGTTGGTCAGCGGCATCGACCAGATACCACTGCTGATTAATCGTATCTTGAGGGGGGATGTAGGTTTTGGTCATGGTGGTTTTACTATCCTGAAATAATCTACTAGAATATCTACCCTAAAATAATTTACTTGAAATAATTTGGGTTCATGTTTGTGCGGCAGCCTGAGAAAGTAGAGCAGCTGCTATGCAGGATGGAGTAGAAATCGGCTCAGTCTGTTTTATTGAGGCAGCGGTTACGTCAGGTAAGAAAAACTGGGGTTGCGTATCATACCAAACTTCAGCAGGAAAAGGAAATTCACTATAGCCAACTCGCAGCAGGCACAAGCCAGCAGCAGGGGCGGCGTACTTGACTTCGGCGCGGCGTTGCTGCTGCCAAATCTCGGTAAAATTGGCTAGCGATCGCTGTCCACTGCCCACTTGAACCAGCAATCCCAGCAATAACCGCACCATGCCGTACAAAAAGCCATTTGCCTGCAATTCAATTTGCACGAACGAACCTTGACGATGGCATTCCGCTGCTTGTACTTCTACCCAAGAATGAGCGCGACTAGAACCCGCCCGATGAAAAGCTGCTAAATGGTGGTTGCCGAGTAGAGGTTTTAATGCTGCTTGAATTAATGATTCATCTAGAGGTGCGTGATAATAGTGCCAGCTAAAAGCTTTGGCAAACAAATTCGGTCGGGGGTCGGTGTAGAGAGTGTAGCGATAGCGCCGCCACTTAGCAGAAAAGCGGGCGTGCCAATCCAAGCTCACCTCAGCCGAAGCGCGAATTAAGATATCTTCTGGCAGACGACTGTTGAGAATTGCTGCCCAGCGATGGGCTGGAATCGGACAATCAACTACATTAAAATGAGCAACTTGGGCAGCAGCATGAACTCCAGCATCCGTTCTGCCTGCTCCATGAATGACAATTGGATAACCCAGGACATTGGCGATCGCAGTTTCTATTTCTTCCTGAACCGTACGCTGCTGCGGCTGTCGCTGCCATCCATGAAAACGAGTACCCAGGTATTGAATTACCAGGGCGACTCTACTTGTCAATTCAGGTTGCCAAACAGCCATTTCCAAAGCGCCACAGTATTTTAAACGAGTTCGATAATTGCCATTTCTGCGTTGTCGCCCCGACGGCGTATCGTTTGTAAAACGCGAGTGTAACCACCAGCGCGGCTACCATAGCGATCGGGGACTTGCTCGAATAGAGCGTGTACGAGTTGCTTATCGTAGATATATCCCATAGCTTGACGACGAGCTGCTAAAGAGCCATCTTTAGCTAGGGTAATCATTTTTTCTGCTTCAGACTGTACGACCTTTGCTCTGACTTTAGTAGTGGTAATTCGTCCGTGTCTGAGTAGTTCGGTGGTCAGCGCTCTTAGTAGGGCGCGGCGTTGGTCTGCTGGTTTACTAAGTTTTTTAATGCTATTGCGGTGACGCATGATCGTAAAAGGATGTAGGGTGAAGCCCTTCCCGTAGGGTAGGATCGGGGGTGAAGGATGGATTGCTACATCCTTCTTTTAAAGAGTATGTCAGGTAGGTTTAGAAGATTTTTCGTGCGGCAAAGTAATGCCTAGACGCTTCTGCAACGCTTCGATCACTTCCTCTGCTGACTTCTGACCGAAGTTCTTAATTTCTAGTAGATCTTCTTGGGTGTAGTCTAGTAAGTCAGCTACCGAATTTACCTGCGCTCGTTTGAGACAGTTGTAAGCCCTGACGGAAAGTTGCAGTTCTTCAATTGGAATCTGACTAGTTGGGTCTTCGTCGGCGGGAATTTCGTCTTTCATCGCCGCCAGCGAGATGTCTTTTAAGGGTGTGAACAGGTCAACTAGAATATTTGCGGCAGAAGAAAGGGCTTCTTGCGGTGTTAGGCTACCGTTTGTCCAAATTTCCATAATCAACCGATCTTTTTGCAGCGAGCCGTCTACCCGCGCATCTTCAACGCTGTAGTTGACCTTACGAACTGGCATAAAGATCGAGTCAATTTGCAGGTAATCGATGGACGTAGCTTCGTCGCGCCCTCGTTCGACCGTGCGATAGCCCTTTCCCCGTTCGACCCGAAATTCCATTTCTAATTTCGCCCCGTCTGCTAAGGTAGCTACGTACTGGTTGGGGTCGATAATTTCTACTTCTGCTGGTAGATCGAAATGAGCCGCAGTAACTGTAGTAGCGCCGTGGACGAGCAATCGACCAGTTACGGCTTGCGAGGAGTGGCTTCTGAGGACGATTTCTTTCATCTGCATCAGAATTTCCATTACGTCCTCGCGCACGCCAGGAATTGTAGCAAATTCATGGCTTACGCCTGCAATTCGGACGGCTGTGACTGCTGTACCTTCTAGATTAGAGAGTAAGATTCGCCTTAAGGCGTTACCTACTGTCGTTCCTTGACCGCGATCGAGAGGTTCCAAGACGAACTTACTATATTGACTCCGATTCTCCTGCGTAATAGACTCAACACATTCGATTTGAAATTGCGCCACGGAGTAACCTCCCCTATTGTTAGCTCCTATAAATTGGCATAGCAACCGCTTGCCTGAATTTTCTTGCTTGGATTACATGCCTGAATTTTTTTACCTGAATTTCTGACTTGATTTATCTGTTCCGCCGTTTCAGTTTCTAGCTGACTTTTGGGACAAGATAACGCGATCGCCCACTGGACGAACGCGCAGGTTGCAGAAATTTCCACATCTTTTTGGACATTTGAGTTTATACTCGGCGGCGTTTGGGCGGACGACAGCCATTATGTGGAATAGGCGTGATGTCGCGAATTAGAGTAATTTCTAATCCCGCCCCTTGCAGCGCTCTAATTGCTGTTTCTCTGCCTGCTCCAGGTCCGCTGACCATGACTTCGATCTGACGCATACCTTGGTCAACTGCGCGTCGTGCCGCACTTTCAGCTGCAGTCTGCGCGGCAAAAGGAGTGCCTTTCTTCGCTCCCTTAAAGCCGCTAGAACCAGCCGATGCCCACGAAATCGCATCGCCATTTTGATCTGTAATGGTGACTATGCTGTTGTTAAATGTGGATTGGATGTATGCCATGCCATTTGGTACGTTGCGTTTTTGCTTTTTCGTACCGCTTTTCTTAGTTGGTCGCGCCATAGGGTTACGATCGGTTTATTTTTGCTCTACTCAATTCAAAAATGCTCTATATAGCTAGGAAGTTATTTATTTCCCTGGAGCCTTTTTCTTTCCTGCTACCGTTTGTCGTCTGCCTCGACGGGTACGAGCATTGGTACGAGTGCGTTGTCCTCTGACGGGTAAGCCCATCCGATGACGACGACCCCGATACGTACCAATATCGATCAGGCGCTTGATGTTCATCGTCTCCAAACGCCTTAAATCTCCTTCAACTTGATAGTTTTCTTCTATCTCGTTTCTCAGAGCTGCTACATCGGCATCGCCGAGATCTTTGACGCGGGTATCTGGGTTGACACCTGTAGTCGCCAAAATTTCTTTCGATCTCGTTAAGCCGATCCCATAAATATAGGTCAGACCGATCTCAATCCGCTTATCTCGCGGAAGGTCTACACCAGATATCCGTGCCACGCTGTTTCTCCCTAGTCTTGCTTTGCTGCAACAATATTCACTCTTTCATGGTGTTAACTGAAACACCATATGTCGACGATCGCCGCCAATCGTTTTATAGTTAGCCTTGACGTTGCTTGTGTTTCGGGTTAGAACAAATAACCATTACCCTACCTTTACGGCGGATAACGTTACACTTTTCACAAATTCTTTTTACAGAAGCTCTAACTTTCATGACTTTTACATTACAAACTCTATATTATAATACTACGATTGGATTTTCCGCAAGAAGTTAGCACTCATACTGAGTTTTCGGACTTGGATGTTGCTAAAAATTAACTTCAATTATTTTTTGCGTAGTCTATAAGTAATTCTACCTTTAGACAAATCGTATGGCGTGAGTTCGACTTTTACGCGATCGCCAGGTAGAATCTTGATATAGTTACGGCGAATTTTGCCGGAGATGTGGGCGAGTACGTTAAAGCCGTTGTCCAGATCGACGCGAAACATAGCGTTAGGCAGCGATTCTGTGACCGTGCCTTCCATCTCAATTAAATCTTGTTTAGACAACTTGTTGATTCCTCAACTCTACTGATTTTTCTGTGGAATTAGCTTTAGCACTTTTGGACATATTTTTCCACTGTTAATATATCTTATCGAAAATCGGGAGTCGGGAGTCGGGAAGAAGAGAGCTGAGGAAGCAGAGGGGCTTCAGGAGCAGAAGACGCTTCACTGCTTGCTGCAACACAAGAGCGCACCGCGCACCAACTTCTTACCAACTACCAAATTACCCACATCCCATAACATCCCCAATAGTTAGCTATGAACTGCTGTTTGCAGGTGAGCCGTCACTTCTTCCATTGAGCGATCGCCATCGACCGAAACGAGTTGTTGGCGATTGCGGTAGAAATCAATTAAGGGCGAAGTTTCTTGGTGATAGACTTCCAAGCGACGGCGAATCACTTCTTCAGTGTCGTCAGCTCGTCCTTCTTTTTCTGCCCGTTTCAGCAACCGATCTACAACGATCGCTTCTGGTACTTCTAGATTCACCACTCGCGTAGAACCTTGGTTAAGCTTTTGCAGCAGTTCGTCTAAAAATACTGCTTGGCTGAGCTTGCGGGGAAACCCATCTAGAATCCATCCCGCTTGCGCGTCTGATTGCTGAAGGCGTTCGGCAACGAGATCGTTTACTAGTTGGTCGGGGACGAGTTCGCCTCGGTCGGCGTAGCCTTGAGCTTGAATTCCTAAAGGCGTGCGATCGCGCATAGCTTGGCGCAAAATATCACCAGTCGAGATATGGGGGATCTGCCAGGAATTGGCAAGGTGTTTTGCTTGCGTGCCTTTACCTGCTCCTGGCGGTCCCAAAAAAATCAATCGCGGCACTACTTCACCATTCCTTCATAACGCTGGGAGATCACATAGGTTTGAATCTGTTTTGCCGTGTCAATTGCCACACCAACCAGAATCAACAGCGAAGTCGCTCCTAATCCTTGAAAGGTCGGGACTCTAGTAGCACTTTCCACAGCTGTAGGAATAATTGCCACTGCGCCGAGAAAAACAGCTCCCAAAAATGTCAGTCGATTGAGTACCCGTTCGACGTATTCGCTCGTTGCTTTACCTGGTCTAATGCCTGGAATACTAGAACCCATCTTCTTCAAGTTCTGTGCCAAGTCAACCGGATTCACGATCAACGTGGAGTAGAAATAACTGAAGAAAACAATCATTACGAAGTACACTAGGGCGTAGAGCCAAGGCGTAGAACCGCCAGGACTGATCGCATTGGATATGTTAATCACATATTCGTTTTGGGTAAACCTAGCGAGTGAAGCTGGCAGAATTAGCACGGCAGAAGCAAAAATAATTGGCATTACACCGCCTTGATTCAACCGCAAAGGTAGATAGCTACTCCGCTCTAGATAAAGCTTGCGTCCTACTTGACGACGAGCTGAAATAATCGGAATGCGGCGCGTGCCTTCTTGGACGAAGACAATTCCGACAATCATGACTAAAAATACCAGCAACAGAACGATGACTCGTCCGATGGTTTCCCTGCCTCCAGTTTGTGCCAGAGTAATGGTATCGCCTAAGGATTTAGGTAGAGAGGCAACGATGTTGACAAAAATCAACAGCGATGCACCATTACCGACACCGCGCTCCGTAATCAGTTCCGATGCCCACATAACAAACATCGAACCAGCTGTGAGTGCGATCGCGGTTTCAATCACGAATACTGGTCCTGGGTTAAGGGCAAACGGTCTGATCCAAATTGCTGCAATAAACGTACTTTGCAGAATTGCCCAACCTAAAGCGACGTAGCGGGTGACTTGAGAAATTTGTCGTCTACCTGCCTCACCCTCATTTTTCTGTAAATTCTCTAAAGCTGGAATCGCAGCCGTCAGTAATTGGATTATGATTGAGGCATTAATGTAAGGCAATATTCCTAAGGCGAAAACCCCCAAAGTTGAAAGTCCGCCGCCGGAAAAGATGTCTAAAAAACCGATGACAGCACTATTATTTTGTACGCTTTGAGCGAACTGTTCGCGATTGATTCCTGGTACGGGTAAAAATACACCCAAGCGAGCCAAAATTAACATGCCAATAGTCACGAGCAACCGTCCTCTCAGTCCGGCTGCCTGTGCCATCTGCATGAAAGTTTCTTGAGCTGTTGGGGCTTTATCTCGACTAATCATAAACGGCTACCTTTCTACTGCCATAGGCATTTGCGTTAAATAACTTCAGTGAAAAACTTTGGCTACTTAACGACTTCACAACTCCCGCCAGCTGCTTCTATCTTGCTTTTAGCTGATGCCGTAAAAGCTGCCGCTTGTACCTTGAGAGCAACGTTTAATTCCCCATCTCCCAAAATTTTGAGCGAACCTTTAGCAACTTTAATTATTCCCGCCTCTTTTAACGAGGACAGAGTAACTTCCGTATCAGCAGGAAGTGAAGACAGCTTGCTTACATTAATCGTAATGTATTCTTTACGATTAATAATTGGAAAGCCTTTCAACTTAGGTAGACGACGATACAAGGGCTGCTGACCGCCTTCAAATCCTGGTCTAGTGCCACCACCAGAACGGGCTTTTTGCCCGCGCATCCCTTTGCCAGCACTCGCGCCCTGTCCGGCAGAAACTCCTCGACCGAGACGACGAGCGCGTTTTTTTGAGCCTTTTTGGGGTCTAACGTCAGTTAGTCTCATAACTTTTTTGTTGGTTGGTCATTGGTCATTGGTCATTGGTCATTTGTTTGACGCATGACGATTAGACGATATAGAGCTTTTCTACTGGAATGCCGCGTTCTTCTGCAACTTCGGCAAAAGTGCGGAGTGTAGCAAGGGCATTAACGGCAGCTCTAGCATTATTCAGGGGGTTGTTGGAACCAAGCTGTTTGGCTAGAATATTCCGCACTCCTGCTAATTCCAGTACGGTTCTGACTGCACCCCCCGCAATTACACCCGTTCCAGGTGCGGCTGGACGCATTAATACTTTTGCTCCGCCACCAGTGCCATTAGTTGGATGGGGAATCGAGTTAGATTTGGTCAATGGGACATCAATGAGATGTTTTTTGCCATCTGCTACGCCTTTTTTCACAGCGCCGATCACATCTCCAGCTTTACCTACTCCGATCCCAACTTGACCGCGCTCGTTACCGACAGCGACAATGGCACGGAAGCTGAGTTTTTTTCCTCCCTTGACGACCTTACTCACCCGCCGGATTTGAATCACCCGCTCTTGAAAAGTCGTTTCTTTTTCTTTAGTTCGATTAGCTTTGCGACGACCTGTTGCCATATTGAGTGCCTCTGAAAATGTTAATTGCTAATTGTTAATCGTTCATTGTTAATTGCCATCAACTATTAACTATTAACCATTAACAAATTAAAAATCTAATCCTGCTTCCCGTGCTGCGTCAGCTAGTGCTTTGACTCGACCGTGGTAGAGGTTTCCGCCTCGGTCAAAGACAACTTGTGATATGCCTTTAGCTTTAGCGCGTTGGGCAATTAATTTACCGACTTCCACTGATGCTTCGCACGTTCCCCTAGATTCGAGGGATTTTAAATCTGGGTCTAAAGTAGAAGCAGCTACCAAAGTATGATGTTGGGAATCGTCTATGACTTGAGCGTAGATATGCTGGTGAGAGCGAAACACTGCTAGGCGCGGGCGTTCCGTACTGCCTACGACAACTTTTCTGATCCGACGATGCCGTTTTTCCCTGGATTCTCGACGACTGAGCTTCATAATTACTTCTTACCTGCCTTACCAGCTTTACGTCTGACGGCTTCTCCGGCGTAGCGAACGCCTTTACCTTTGTAGGGTTCTGGCGGGCGCTTGTCGCGAATTTGAGCGGCGACGTTGCCAACTAATTCTTTGTCAAAGCCGCTGACAATGACATTCGTGTTGTTTTCTACTGCGAGTTGGATGCCTTCGGGTGGCTCGATTTGCACGGGATGGCTGTAGCCAAGACTGAGGACTAAATTGCGTCCTTGAACTTGCGCTCGGTAGCCTACCCCTTGAATTTCCAACCGCTTTTGGAATCCTTGCGAAACTCCATCCACCATATTTGCCACTAGGGTGCGGGATAAACCGTGGAGTTGTCGGGAGAGACGAGATTCATCGTGCCGTTTGACTAAAATTGTGTCTCCTTCCTGTTCCACTGTAACGGTACTGGGAAGGACGCGAGAGAGTTCCCCTTTAGGACCTTTAACAGCAACGTGGGAGCCGTTGATGGTGACGGTGACTTTATTGGGAACAGTAATGGGACGTTTGCCGATTCGAGACATGATTAACTCCTTATTTGTCATTGGTCATTGGTCATTGGTCATTGATGAATACAGATGACAGATGACTAATGACAAGTGACGAATTTACCAGATGTAGCAAAGAACTTCGCCACCTAGACCTTGACGGCGGGCTTCGCGATCGGTCATGATGCCATGCGAGGTGGAGATGATAGCAATGCCGATACCACCTAAAACTCGCGGTAGTTCTTTACGGTTGGAGTAAACCCGCAGTCCTGGTCTGCTGACTCTTTTGAGTGCGGTGACAATCGGTTGGCGATTTTTACCCTTATATTTGAGGGTAACTACCAGATTGCGTTTTACCCCTTCTTGCGCTTCTTCTTCAAACTGGGCGATGAAACCTTCTTCTTGTAAGACTCTGGCAAGGTTGCGAGTCATTTTAGTAGAAGGAATTTTTGTTGTCTGATGCCGCGCCATATTAGCATTGCGGATGCGCGTCAGCATATCAGCAATTGTGTCGTTAGCCGCCATCGTTTCCTCTTGTAGAATTTATTGATCTCGGAAGGGCATACCAAATGCTTTGAGTAAGGCACGACCTTCCTCATCAGTATTGGCAGTGGTAATGATGGAAATATCCATGCCGCGAATTTGGTCGATACTGTCGTATTCGACTTCAGGGAAAATTAGCTGTTCTCTTACACCAAGGGTATAGTTACCGCGTCCGTCGAAGCTTTTGGGGCTGATGCCGCGAAAGTCACGAATCCGAGGTAAGGCAAGATTGACAAAGCGATCGAGGAAAGCGTACATGCGATCGCCCCGCAGAGTTACCATAATGCCTACTGGCATCCCCTGGCGAATTTTAAAGCCCGCGATCGCTTTTTTTGCTCGCGTGACTACGGGTTTTTGACCTGCGATCGTTGCTAGCTCAGTCAAAGACGATTCCATTGCTTTAGCATTTTGTGCTGCTTCACCTAAACCTCGGTTTATGGTGATTTTCACTAGCTTGGGGACTTGATGGACGTTTTTGTATTGAAATTGCTCCACCAATTGCGGCACAATTTTCTCTTGGTATATGCTTTTGAGTTTTGACGATGCCATAGTTTTTCCTGTTTACCCTGGTCTTGGTCAGGGAATTATATTTGTCATTCGTCATTTGTCAATCACTCATCATTAATGACTAGTGACTAATGACCCATGACTAATTATTTGTCGATGATTTCACCAGTTTTTTTCAGCATCCGCACTTTTTTGCCTTCTTGGTTGAAGGTATAGCAAATTCGGCTAGCGACATTTTGCTTGGTGGAATAGTGCATGACGTTGGAACTGTGGATGGGAAATTCTAAGGTAACGATCCGACCCGATTCCCCTTCTTCTTTGGGCTTGACGTGCTTGGTTTTGACATTTACGCCTTTGATAATCACTTGGCTTTTTTCTGGAAGCGATCGCACAATTTCGCCGACTTTACCTTTATCTGCTCCAGAAATTACCTGTACCGTATCGCCAGTTTTGACGTGCATTTTGTGGCGAACTGGTTTATTTTCTTTGGCTCCTTTTCTCTTTGCCATTACAGCACCTCCGGCGCTAAAGAAACGATTTTGGTATAGTTTTTATCCCGCAGCTCTCTGGCTACAGGGCCAAATACCCGCGTTCCTCTGGGGTTGCCATCTTGGTTGATAATCACGGCAGCATTGTCATCAAAACGAATGCTCATGCCGCTATCACGTCGTAAACCTTTGCGAGTACGAACGATCACCGCTCGCACGACATCGGATTTTTTGACTCCCATATTGGGAATGGCATCTTTAACGACGGCGATAATTACGTCGCCGACGTTCCCGTAACGACGATTACCAGCACCGAGGACGCGGATACACATTAATTTTCGCGCCCCACTATTGTCCGCGACGTTGAGATAGGTTTGGGGTTGAATCACTGTTGTTCTCCCGTTGTGGTAGTTACAGCAGCGATCGCGGTGGTGGGACTATCGAGAATCTCTATTACTTCCCAGCGTTTCGTACGGCTGAGAGGTCTAGTTTCGCGAATGCGGACGCGATCGCCCTCTTTACATTTATTCTCTTCGTCGTGAGCTTTGTAGCGCCGAGTACGCACGACAATTTTGGCGTACTTGGGGTGAGGAGAGCGGTTTTCTACCGCAACTACCACAGTCTTTTGCATTTTGTCGCTCACGACTAAGCCAATTCTTTCTTTGACTGCCATCGTTACTTACTCTTCTGTTGCGGGTTCAGCTTCATTCGTGTTTGCCAGTTGGCGCTCGCGTTCCACCGTTAGCAATTGCCCTAACCGATGTTTGGCGTGCTTGATTTGGTGCGGCTTTTCTAACTGGCGAGTTGCTTTTTGCAAGCGCAGGCTAAACAATTGCTTTTTAATAGCAATAATTTCTGTTGCTAACTGTTCGTCGGTTAATTCTCTAGCTTCTGAAATCTTAGGTAGGGGCATGACTTATACTTGCTCCTCCTCGCGCATAATAAACTTTGTTTGAATTGGTAGTTTGTGAGAAGCCAACCGCATTGCTTCGCGAGCAGTTACTTCTGGTACGCCAGCGATTTCAAACAAAATTCGTCCTGGCTTAACTACAGCTACCCAAAACTCAGGCGAACCTTTACCCGAACCCATACGGGTTTCAGCTGGACGCATGGTAACTGGTTTATCGGGGAAAATCCGAATCCAAATCTTCCCACCACGACGGATATAGCGAGTCATGGCGCGACGGCTTGCCTCAATTTGCCGAGAGGTAATCCAAGCTGGTTCTTGAGCTTGTAGGGCAAATTCACCAAAGTTGATGTTGCTACCTCTGGTGGCAAGTCCTTTCATTCGTCCGCGTTGTTGTTTGCGGAATTTTGTTCTTCTAGGGCTTAGCATGGTTTGTCATTCGTCATTTGTCATTTGTCATTTGTCATTTGTCATTTGATGACGAATGACAGTTAACCTTCATTAGAACGGTCTTCAAACTGCTGCCGTCGGCGCTGCTGTTGACGGCGGCGGGGTTGATTGGTTCCAGGGGTAGGCTGTGGTTCTTGTCCAGGGATAATTTCTCCCTTAAACGCCCAAACCTTGATTCCTAAAATGCCGTAAATGGTTTTTGCGGTACAGTAGGCGTAATCTATATCTGCCCGTAAGGTGTGTAATGGCACTCTACCTTCGCGCGTCCATTCAGTACGGGCGATCTCTGCGCCGTTGAGCCGACCGCCAACTTGAACTCTAATCCCTTGAATGCCTGCCCTTTGAGCGCGTTGAATCGCTTGGCGTACTACGCGGCGGAAGGAGACGCGACGCTCTAACTGTTGCGCAATGTACTCGGCAATTAGAAAGGCATCGGCATCAACTTGGGCGACTTCGACAACGTTAATCCGAATTTGGCGTTGGCTGCCCAGGAGTTCTTGAAGTCCGTTACGCAAGGCTTCAATGCCAGCTCCACCACGACCGACAACTACACCAGGGCGAGCAGTGCGTAACTCTAGCTCGATTTGATCTGCTTTACGCTCGATCCGAACTTCAGCAATTCCGGCATTATTGGCAGCATAACGACCTAGCTTCTGCTCGATGTATTGCCGTAGTTTATAGTCTTCTTGGAGAATTTCAGGATATCGCTGTGGCTCGGCAAACCAACGAGAGTGGTGTTCTTTGGTAACGCCGAGGCGAAAACCGACTGGATGAATTTTTTGTCCCATAGTTGAGGGGTAAGGGGTAAGGGGTAAGGGGTAGGGGATAAGAGGCGAGAGGCAAGAGGTTTTTCCCCTCAGCTCCCTCAGCTTCCTCAGCTCCCCCAGCTCTCTTTATTGAGCTGCTACGGCGATCGTGATGTGACAGGTCGGCTTGCGAATCTGATACGCTCGCCCTTGCGCTCTCGGACGGAAGCGCTTCAGCACTGGTCCTTGGTCGGCATAGGCTTGGGTAATTTTTAGCTCGGATGGTTCTAATCCAGCGTTGTGTTCGGCATTAGCAACGGCAGAACGCAGCACTTTCAACACTGGTTCGCAGGCACGGTAAGGCATGAACTCTAGAATAATTAATGCTTCCCGATACGAGCGCCCCCGAATTTGATCGAGGACGCGCCGCACTTTAAAAGGAGACATGCGAATGTAACGGGCGATCGCTTTGATTTCTTGTGTATTAGTTGTGTTTGTAGCCATAACTTTCTCCGTTTTTGTCATTTGTCATTAGTCATTAGTCATTAGCTAGAAACAAATGACTAATGACTAATGACAAATGACTACCTACCTGCTTTTTTGTCACTCTTGGCGTGACCGCGAAAAGTGCGGGTGGGAGCAAATTCACCTAATTTATGTCCTACCATTTGTTCGGAAACATAGATGGGAACGTGCTGTCTGCCGTTGTGAACTGCGATCGTGTGACCGACCATCTGTGGCAGAATTGTCGATGCCCGCGACCAAGTTTTGATGACCTGTTTTTCGCCTCGTGAATTCAGCTTTTCAATTTTGCTGAGTAGGCTATCGGCAATGAAAGGACCTTTTTTTAAAGAACGACCCATAGTTTTATGTGGTTGGTAATTGGTAGTTGGTAGTTGGTAATTGGTGAGTTAGGCAAGAGGCGAGAGGCAAGAGGCAAATTTTGACTTTTGACTTCCCATTACCTATTACCCATTACCCATTACCCAAATTTAGCTTTCGCGCCCGCCACGTCCGCGCTTGGATGATTTACGACGGCGACGGACGATTAAAGCAGAACTTGGTTTTTTCCGCTTACGAGTCTTCATCCCTAATGCTGGCTTACCCCAAGGGGTGACTGGACCCGATCTACCAATGGGCGCTCTACCTTCACCACCACCGTGTGGGTGATCGACAGGGTTCATAACGCTACCCCGAACGTGGGGCTTTTTACCTTTCCAACGGGTGCGACCAGCTTTTCCTGCGCTGAGGTTTCTCGCGTCGGTATTACCAACTTGTCCGATTGTGGCGTAGCATTCACGACGAATCATGCGGACTTCGCCGGAAGGGAGCTTGAGGGTGACGTAATTACCTTCTTTGGCTACCACTTGAGCGCTAGCTCCAGCAGCACGAACAATTTGTCCGCCGCGTCCTGGTGTTAGTTCGACGTTGTGGACTGTGGTACCAAGGGGGATGTTAGCTAAAGGTAATGCATTACCGTCTTCAATAGGCGCATCCACTCCAGCTGTCACGACTGTTCCTACTTTCAAGCCGTTTGGCTGAAGAATGTAACGCTTTTCTCCATCTTGGTAGTAAAGTAAGGCAATTCTAGCGTTCCGATTGGGATCGTATTCGATCGCTGCTACCTTAGCTGGAATGTTGCGCTTGTCGCGTTTGAAATCGATGATGCGGTAGAGTTGCTTATGTCCGCCACCGCGAAAACGAGAAGTGATGACACCGCGATTGTTCCGTCCTTTGGGATTGTGAACGTACTTTACCAGCGACTTTTCTGGTTCGCTTTTGGTAATTTCAGCAAAATCAGAAACAATTCGCTGGCGCGTGCTAGGGGTGTATGGTCTATAGGAACGAGTACCCATAATTTTTTTCCTTAGTCATTTTTCCTTAGTCATTTTTCCTTAGTCATTTGTCATTTGTGGCAATAACGAATGACGAATAACGGATGACCAGCTTAAACATCTGGGAAGAGAACTTGTCTGATCTTGTCTTCATCCCCAGGTGCTACGGTAACGATCGCTCGCTTGTACTGGGGTTTAAAACCAACAAACCTACCTACCCGCTTTTTTCTTCGAGGTTTGAGCAGGGTGTTGACTTGTACGACTTTAACTTCAAATAAGTCTTCGATCGCAGCTTTAATTTGCGGTTTGCTGGCTTGAGGAGTCACGTCAAATGTATATTTATTCTGCTCCATCAACCGCGTGGCTTTTTCAGTCAAAATCGGACGGCGGACGATATCTGGCAACTGGCGGGGGTCGATCTTAAGCACTGTAGACCTCCTGAATCATATTAAGGGCAGTTGATGTAGCGACAATTTTGTCAGCGTTGAGGATGTCATAAACGTTTAATTCATCGGCTGAAATTAAAGTCAGCTTCGCGATATTACGGGCTGACAAGTAAACGTTTTCTGTTTCTTCAGCGACAATTAATAAGACTTTCGTGCCTGGTTCTATTCCCCAGCGCGCGATCGCGGCTGTCATTTCTTTTGTTTTTGGTTGCGAGATCTGCTCGACAAAGTCTTCTACAACGACCATATCATCAGCTCTACTCGCAAAAGCCGTGCGCAATGCCAGCAATTCCTCTTTGCGGTTCATTTTCAGATTGTACGTTCTCGGCTTGGGTCCGAAGGTGACACCACCACCACGCCAGAGGGGCGATCGGATCGAACCAGCACGAGCGCGTCCCGTGCCTTTTTGTCTCCAAGGTTTGCGACCGCCGCCTCGGACTTCCGCACGAGTTTTGGTGTTGGCAGTTCCTTGACGGGCATTCGTTAATTGTTTAACTAAGGCGCGGTGAACGACATGAGAAGCACTTGTTTCTTTTGCCACTTTTAATTCAAGTGTCGCCTGTCCGACTGCTTCACCTTGCCAATTTTTGACTACGCACTCAACCATTTTGGATTTTACCTTTTCAATTGATTTTGGATTTGGGATTGGTCATTGGTAGTTGGTAGTTGGTAGTTGCAGGTTGCCTATTACCCATTACCCATTACCCATTACCCATTACCAACTTTCTTCGCAGGTACGATGTTGAGCAAAGCACCTGGTTTACCTGGAACTGCTCCTTTGATCAGCAATAGATTGCGTTCTGCATCTACCCGCACGACAGTCAATTTACGAATCGTGACTTGCGAGCCACCTAATCGCCCTGCCATCCGCTTACCTGGGTAGACGCGACCAGGAGTCGTACCAGCTCCAATAGATCCAGGGAGACGGTGATTTTTGGAACCGTGCGACATGGGACCGCGACCGAAATTATGTCGCTTTTGATAACCAGCAAAACCGCGACCGATACTATTGCCGCTGACATCGACAATTTGTCCTGAATTAAATATATCTGCTGTAATTTCCTGCCCTAGCGTGTATTCACTTGTATTATCGAGGCGATACTCGTGCAAATGACGTAAAGCAGGAGCAGAAGATTTTGCTAAATGACCCAATTCTGGCTTGCTCAGTGCTTTGGGTTTTACTTCTTTAAATCCAACTTGAATAGCGGTGTAGCCGTCAGTTTGTTTAGTTTTTATCTGGGTCACAACACATGGACCCGCTTGAACGACAGTTACGGGAATAGCCTTTCCTGTCTCATCAAATACCTGGGTCATGCCCAGCTTAGTGCCAAGAATACCAATGGACACGGGAATTGTTTCTCCTATTTAACTCAGTTGCATCGGAACCGGATTGCAAAGGTGGGATTCGGTTCTTACTATCTCTGCTGCCAGTATCTGTCCAGCCCGTTCGCCTTCAAAAGGTTTTCGGGCTGGAGAGCGAGCAATCGGCTTAATTGGTTTAAACCCACTTTATCGCTGTAACTCGCAAAACACTCTACTGCGAAGCAGTTGCCAATGGCGAGAGAATTTGCTCTAGCACTGTCTAGCTTGAGTAGGACTTAAGTAGCAAGCTACTTAGTATCCATTCCTGAGAACCTGAATAGTTCTCTAGGTTTAGCTTCTCTGAGATTTCGTCAACCCACGTTCTCAGAATCCAGGGAAGCACTAGTAAGGCAATTCAACTGCCTCACACGCCAGACTGCCACTCACGAGCTAAAAAATGTAGTCAGACACTCACAAACAAATAAATCGCTTGCCTCTTAGAGGATCTCATCCTCTTCCCGAAGGACTCCAGCAAGCTGTCAAAAACAATTAATGAGTTTTGTCTAGCTACCTTATTTGGTCACGATCTAACAGTTTAAACTATGCGATCGCAAATGACAACTGTTGACGGGATTTTTTTCAAGGCGATCACTGGTCGCTAATAACTGACAACTAATAACCGGCAACTGATAACTGGCAACTGAATATTAAGATAAGAATGGAATTAAACAACAATACTTAACGATGCCACTCTTTACTACTGGTAGCAAATTAATCCGCGACTTAGAAAAGTACGGGGCGCTGGGCGTCTACGCTCCGCTAGAAGGTGGGTTTGAAGGTCGTTATCGTCGCCGCCTGCGTGCTACTGGCTACACAACCCTGAATATTACTGCTAGGGGACTAGGAGACGTATCGGCTTATTTAACTGGAGTTCATGGCGTGCGTCCGCCACATTTGGGTAAGAAGAGTGTCGGTCAAGGGGCAGCAGTGGGATATGTTTATTACCTGCCACCAATAGTCGGCTACAACCTGGAACAACTCCCACCCAAGTCTAAAGGGTTAGTACTGTGGATTATTGAAGGACACATTCTCTCGAATCAAGAAATTGAATTTTTGGTCAATTTGCCTAGCCTAGATCCGCGAGTCAAAATCGTCTTAGAAAGAGGAGGAGAGCGCTATTTTCGCTGGCAACCTCTCCGAGATACACTTGCACCTAGCTACCAAGCCGTATAAATACTTATTTGTCGCAAGGGCAAAAAATTTGGCGATCGATAAACAACAGAAATTAATTGAGGAAATCTTCTTTTTTATCAGTTGCACATTAGCATAGAAGTGTGACTGAGATTGACAACGCCTTACGCTCATTAAAGCAAGGTCACTGGTTCAAATTGATTTGCGGAGCCAGCTACCAGCATCTGCCTGCGGTAAGAAATCTTAGCTTAGCGTATACTCTGGCTGGTGCTGATTGCATTGATGTGGCAGCAGACCCATCTGTAATTGCGTCAGCGCAAGCCGCGATCGCCGTGGCAAGTACGTTAATGGAAGAAGCTCGACAGCGCGGCTTTGGCAGTCGAGAAAAGTTGCCTTGGTTGATGGTAAGCCTCAACGATGGCGAAGACCCACATTTTCGCAAAGCAGAGTTTAATGCGGTTGAGTGTCCCTCACAATGCGATCGCCCGTGCGAACGAGTTTGTCCTGCCCAAGCAATTGTGTTTCATCGTCCCAGTGACGATTATTCTGATTATTCTAAAAAAGTTGTATCTTCTGGAGTTATATCGGAAAGTTGCTACGGCTGCGGGCGGTGTTTGCCTGTTTGTCCGCCGCAAATTATTTACACTCGCTCTTATGTATCGACACCAGGAGCGATCGCGCCGCTCGTACTTGCAACTGGTGTCGATGCGGTAGAAATTCATACCCAGGTGGGTAGAACAGCGGAATTTAAGCGTTTATGGTTAAGTATAGCTCCCTGGATCGAGCGCTTGAAACTTGTGGCAATTAGCTGTCCTGATGGCGATGGGTTAATAGAATATCTCCACAGCCTGCATCGTCTAATTTCTCCCCTTAAGTGTCCGATAATTTGGCAAACTGACGGGCGACCGATGAGCGGTGATATTGGCGACGGTACGACCTTAGCCGCCGTGAAATTAGGTCAAAAAGTCTTGGCGGCTGGCTTACCTGGATACGTTCAACTTGCAGGTGGAACGAACAGCTATACCGTTGCCAAGTTAGAAGCGATGGGATTGTTGAGGAAAAGTCAAAAGTCAAAAGTCAAAAGTCAAAACAATTACGACTTACGACTTACGACTTACGACTTTCCGACTCCCGAGTCCCACATTTCAGGAATAGCTTACGGCAGTTATGCCCGCGTTTTGCTGTCGCCGATTTTGCACCAATTAGAACAAATGGAGGTAAATCCAGCCAATGAAAGAGCGATCGCCCGCTTGGAAAACGTACCGGAATTACTATGGCAAGCAGTAGAACTTGCCTATTCGCTGGTATCTCAACTGAAGTCTATGGAGTTGCCATAGAACAAAATTGCTAAACCCTCTCGCTATTGTTGACTGAATAGCTCTAGCCAGCATGACAAAAACAGACGATCTCCAGAAGTTGTTAGATATTTTGCCACTAGACATTAAAAATGTTTTAGAGCAACACCCACAACGGGACAGCTTAATTGAAGTGGTGATGGATTTAGGTCGTCGCCCAGAAGCTCGTTTTCCCGATCGCGCCGAGTACCTTGCTGAGTCTGGCATTTCCCACGATCAAATTAGATATAGCATACAGCGCGTGGGACATTTTGGTGGTGATAATCGGGCAGGACTGGCGCAAACTCTGCACCGGATTAGTGCGATTAGGAACCGTGCTGGCGATATTATCGGTTTAACATGTCGTGTCGGACGAGCTGTCTTTGGCACGATTGGCATGATCCACGACTTAGTAGAAACCGGACAGTCAATTCTACTGTTAGGTCGTCCTGGGGTGGGTAAAACCACAGCTTTGCGAGAAATTGCCAGAGTGTTAGCCGATGACTTAAATAAGCGTGTCGTCATTATCGATACTTCAAACGAAATTGCAGGGGATGGAGATGTTCCTCATCCAGCCATTGGACGGGCGCGACGAATGCAAGTATCGCGTCCAGAATTTCAGCATCAAGTGATGATTGAGGCAGTAGAAAATCACATGCCAGAAGTCATCGTGATTGATGAAATTGGTACGGAGTTGGAAGCTCTAGCAGCTCGTACCATTGCCGAACGGGGCGTACAACTAGTAGGAACGGCGCATGGCAATCAGATTGAAAATTTGATCAAGAATCCGACTCTATCAGATTTAGTGGGTGGTATCCAGTCTGTCACTTTAGGTGATGATGAAGCCAGACGGCGGCGGACGCAGAAAACTGTTTTAGAACGTAAAGCTCCACCAACATTTGAAATTGCCGTGGAAATGCTGGAAAGACAACGCTGGACGATCCATGAAAGCGTTGCTGATACCGTCGATGCTTTGCTGAGAGGACGCATACCAAATCCACAACTTAGAACTGTCGATGCAGATGGTAAAGTCACTATTGTACGGCAGTCACCCACGCCACTTCGGGGAGTAGGGCAAGATGGTTTTGGGCGGGGCTACGAGGTAGGCAATCCCAGGCAAGAGGAAGAATCGAAACTATCACCCACTATGACTGTAGGTGGGTGGCGTTCGACTGGACGAATGATACCACTCGCTGCCGTACCAGAACCAGCCACGCGAGAACAAGAGTTCGAGCGCTTGTTGGATGAATCTCTGGCTCGAAGCGATCGCTTTAACAGCGATTTGGCGGTGAATGCGGGTCCGAATGGGGAAGATTTACCCTTGCATATTTATCCCTACGGTGTGAGTCGCCACCAGCTAGAGCAAGCAATCCAAGTGCTGAGTTTACCCGTGGTACTGACGAAAGATATTGACAGTGCCGATGCAATTTTAGCTTTGCGATCGCACGTCAAAAATCAGTCTAAGTTACGTCATGTTGCTAAGGCGCGTCACGTCCCAATCCACACGCTCAAGTCAAATACTATTCCACAAATTATCCGCACGTTGCGGCGGTTGTTGGATATGGACGAGCCAGTCGTACCGGACGAACGGGAACTGAGTTTATTCATCCAAAATGGCAGCGAGGACGAACTCGATGCTTTAGAAGAGGCTCGGTTAGCGGTAGAACAAATTGTGATTCCTAAGGGACAGCCAGTGGAATTACTACCCCGTTCGGCAAAGGTGCGGAAGATGCAGCACGAATTGGTAGAACACTATCGTCTAAAATCGGATAGTTTTGGTGACGAACCAAATCGGCGCTTGCGGATTTATCCGGC
>NZ_JBOFLP010000087.1:0-7409 GCF_051657925.1 Chroococcidiopsis sp. | reverse complement strand
TAGTAGACCAAAGAATGCCGCAAATGTCTGGGGTAGAGTTTTTGGAACAGGCTTTACAGATGTTTCCAGAGACGAAAAAGGCATTACTCACGGCGTATGCAGATACGGACGCAGCGATCCGCGCTATCAATACCACGCGGATCGATTATTACTTAATGAAGCCTTGGGACCCGCCAGAAGAAAGACTATATCCAGTATTAGACGATCTCCTCGATGATTGGTTATCGCAATTCCGTCCGCCTTTTGATGGCATTCGCGTGATTGGCAATCGCTGGTCGCCCCATTCTCACGAAATTAAAGATTTTCTCGCCCGCAATCAGTTGCCTTATCAATGGTTGGATATTGAGTTATCAGAGGAAGCGCGAGATTTAGTTAAATATGCCGACTGCGATAAATTAAATTTACCGCTGGTGCTATTTTCAGATGGTTCTAGTTTACTCAAACCGTCACCTTTGGAGGTTGCAGCCAAAATTGGGCTACAGACTCAAGCTGGAAAACCATTTTACGATCTAGCGATTGTTGGTGGCGGACCAGGAGGATTGGCGGCTGCGGTTTATGGTGCTTCGGAAGGGTTGCACACGGTACTCATTGAACGGGAAGCCCCAGGCGGACAAGCAGGAACGAGTTCGCGGATTGAGAATTATCTCGGATTTCCTGTAGGTTTGAGTGGCGGCGATTTAGCTAGAAGGGCAGTAACGCAGGCTAGACGCTTTGGTGTAGAGATTCTCAATCCCCAAGAAGTACAGGGAATTCGAGTCGAAGATCCCTATCGGATTATAACTCTTGCCGATGGCAGCGAAATTAGTTGTCATGCTCTAATTTTGGCGTTAGGCGTTTCTTGGCGGCGGCTGAACGTACCAGGAATGGATCGATTAACAGGGGCGGGCGTGTACTACGGTGCGGCGCAAACCGAAGCATTGGCTTGTCAAGGGGAAGAAGTTTATATCATTGGGGGTGCAAACTCTGCCGGACAAGGGGCGATGTATTTTTCGCGGTATGCGCATCACGTCACGATGTTAGTACGGGGCGAATCTCTTGCCAGTAGTATGTCGCAATACCTAATCGACCAAATTGCTGAGACACCAAATATTACAGTTAGGGTGCATTCCCAGGTGGTAGAGGTCAAAGGAGAGACAAATTTAGAGGCGATCGCAATTCAAAATACCCAAACGGGTGAGATTGAAATTGTTCCAGCTAATTCCCTGTTTATCTTCATCGGGGCTGTTCCCAGGACAGAATGGTTAGATGGAATTGTCGCACGCGACGATCGCGGTTTTGTCTTAACTGGAACAGATCTTAGCCAGAACGGACACCGCCCGAAAGGATGGACGTTAGATCGAGAACCCTTTTTACTAGAAACCAACGTACCTGGAATTTTTGCTGTAGGCGACGTGCGCCACGGTTCGATCAAGCGCGTAGCTTCTAGCGTCGGTGAAGGATCGATCTGCGTCCAATTCATCCATCGGTATTTGAGTAACGTGATGTAAGTCGTAAGTCGTAAGTCGTAAGTCGTAAGTCAAACACCACTCACAAATGACCAATGACCAATGACTAATGACAATTAAAATTACCAATTTTTACACCAAGATAGAAGTAGAAATAGAGAGGTTTTAGTTATGCAACGAGTTAATCTGATGGAGGCATCTCAACACTTATCAGAATTAATTGAAGCTGCGATGCGTGGGGAAGAAGTCATTATCACAAAAGATGAACGGTCAGTAGTTCAGCTTGTACCAATACCAACAGAAAAAAAACGCTATCCTGCTAAAGCTGGAACTGCTATAGGTTTAGTCACAATAGCAGAGGATTTTGACGAGCCATTGGAAGACTTTAAGGATTATATGTAATGAGGCTATTGCTGGATACTCATACATTTATTTATCCAGCAGCAGCTTAGTCTCAATAGCATCAATGTATTGAATATCAATTTAAATCATCTTGCTGTAGTTACATCCTTATCGCTTCACCATCGCGATCCGTTCGATCGCCTGTTAATTTCGCAAGCTATGGTAGAAAAGTTACCAGTATTGAGCATCGATTCTGCTTTCGATTCTTATCCAATTCAGAGGCTTTGGTAATGAGCGAACAATGCACTCACACTAAATTAACCTTACAACAAGTACCAATTTTTGCTCATTTAGATGAGAAGCAATTGCAGTGTTTAACTCAACTCGGTACGGAAATTCAACTCGATGCAGGTACGCAAATTGCCAAACAAGGAGATCCGCCAGATGGATTTTATATCATTTTAGAAGGAGTTACAGAATGGACGCGAACTGTAGACGGACAAGCAGCACACGCTGTTAATTTAGGTTCTGGGGAAGTATTTGCAGAATTAATTTTACTGCTAGACGAACCCTACCCCACCAGCGGACGCGCCTTAACTCCCGTTACACTTTATAAACTGAATCCAGAAGCTTTTTGGCAGATGTTAGAAATCTGTCCTCAAGTATGGCGCAGTATTTTAAAAATTGCCACGCAGCGATCGCAGCTTCACGAATCTGTCACTCAGCAGCAAGCAAAATTAATTTCTCTTGGTACTTTATCGGCTGGATTAGCACATGAATTAAATAATCCGGCGGCGGCGGTGAAAAGAAATGTGCAAAACTTAGATGAGATTTTACAGCAATTACCTGCGTTAGCATTACAACTACATCAGCAACCTTTAAATAAAGAACAAATCGATTTTTTGTGCGAGTTATATAAGCAGGCGATCGCCACAGCAAAAACTTGTTCTCGTCGCGATCCAATCGCCCAAAGTGAAGCGGAAGATGAGGTTACTGATTGGTTGGGCGATCGCAATGTCAAAGAAAGTTGGAAACTTGCCCCTACACTAGTTAACGCTGGAATTACAACAGAAAAATTAGATGAAATTACAGCTCATATTACACCTGAATGTTTGAGTAGCGTATTGCGCTGGTTGGATGCAACAGTCACGGGAAGCGGATTGTTATATGAATTACAACAAAGTTCGGGGCGGATTGGAGAATTAGTTAAAGCGATGAAAGAATATTCTTACATGGATCGCGCCCCTATCCAAGAAGTGGACGTTCATGAAGGAATTAATAGCACGCTAACGATTCTCAAATACAAATTGAAACAAGGTGTTAGCGTCCATAAAGAATATGGTAATTTACCTAAAATTAGTGCTTATGGCAGTCAATTAAATCAGGTTTGGACGAATTTAATTGATAATGCGATCGATGCTACGGGTGGTAAAGGACAGATTTGGATTAAAACTTCTCAAGAAGGCGATCGCGTTTTGGTAGAAATTATTGATAATGGCGTAGGGATTGCGCCAGAAATTCAGTCGCGGATTTTCGAGCAGTTTTTTACTACTAAAGAAGTTGGAAAAGGAACGGGTTTAGGGTTGGATATTGTTCGTAGAATTATTGTCGGACAGCATAGGGGTGATATTCGATTTGAGTCAAAGGCAGGGGAAACTAAGTTTCAGGTTAGGTTGCCAATAAATTTGAATTAAAGATCGCGCAAAGACAAGAACACTTACGTGCGGGGGTATCCCCTGTTGAGTAAAGTGTCCGCGCAAAGTCACAAAGATAAAAAGTTTACTTGTTTGCCGATTGGTGAATTCATAATTCTAAGGAAAGAAGAATGCCCTTAGTTAAAGTGAGCGATATTAATATGTACTATGAGGTACATGGAGATGGAGATTCTTTAGTTTTAATTCAAGGCTTAGGTTTGGATAGCAGTGCTTGGGCAAATCAGATTTCTGGATTTTCTCAAAAGTATCAAGTGATTATTTTTGATAATCGCGGTGTAGGGCAATCTGATTCTCCCAATATATCTTTTTCTACTGAAATGATGGCTGACGATACGGTAGAATTATTGAAGATTTTAAATATTAAAAATGCCCATATTTTAGGTTTTTCAATGGGTGGAATGATTGCTCAGCAAATTGCTTTAAAATATCCAGAAATTGTTAAAAGCTTAATTTTGGTAACGACATCTGCTAAGTTTCCAGTTAGAGCTAGATATTTGACTAAATTATGGTTAAAAATGCTTGAGGAACAGGTTTCTACAGAAACCCGCCTGAAAGAGATTTGCTTATGGGTGTTTACAGATGAATTTTTGGCAGATGAGGCGCGAGTTACAGCAGCGGTAAACCTAGGGTTGAATCATCCACATCCTCAACCAACGCACGGCTTTGCGGGACAAATCTCTGCTCTTTTAGAACACGATATAAGAGACAAGATCCATCGAATCTCTGCTCCTACCTTAGTGCTTATTGGTAAAGATGAAATATTTATTCCTTTGGATTTCTCTGAGGAGTTAGCTGCAAATATTCCTAATGCAGAATTAGTCATATCGGAGAAAGGTGGACATAATTATTGGATGGAATTTCCAGAAATATTTAATCGAGCAGTAATGCAATTTTTGGCTAGAGTAACAATAAGTAAATAGTTTTACTTGTTTGGTGAAATGGGAAGCCGCACTTTGTAGCCAACAAATTCTCAAAAAATCTATCCTAGAGCAGATGTGGCGATCGCATGAGTCCACAAAAGGAGATGAAAGAGAAAAGTACGGTTTTACCTATGCACTAGGATGGCACATACCAAAATACTCAGATAGAAAAGTTGTCGGTCACAACGGCTCGATCGAAGGATTTGCCACTAATATAACGCGCTATATTGATGAAAAAGTTACAGTTATTTTACTGTGTAACTTGGAAAATATAGCAAGACCAGACGCGATCGCTAAATCTATAGCAGAACAATTTGTTCCCGATCTTACCGACATTCCTCTACAACCACCACTTTAAATCAAAATCAACATCAAAAACTAAATATTCATCCGCGTCCATCCGCGTAGCCTGCGGCAAGGCGTTGCTTACATCCGCATTCAAAATTTACCAAAAATCATATTTTGACCTTTGACACCTGTACGGGCGGGTTTAACCACCAACTAACTCGTTTTTTAACCGAGATCTGGGTAGAAACCCGCCCGTACCACTTTTGACTTACCACCAAGGGTAATCATGACCAACACTCAAAATCCTCCCCGCCAGCAACTCAATATAAAAGACGCACTCCGCCAAGTACCGCTATTTGTCAAATTACCAGAAACAGAATTGCAGTGGTTGTGCGATCGCGGACAAGAGGTATGGCGGAAAGCAGGAGAAGTCCACCGTCGAGAAGGAGATCCAGCCGACCATGTTTTTATCTTGCTAGAAGGAGAAATTCGGATTACTCAGCAAGTCGGAAATCAGCAACTCGTTTTAGCTACCTACGATACGCAAACCCTATTTGGCGAATTACCCCTATTAATGGGACAAGATACCTATTGGGCGAGTGGAATTTCTGTTAAGCGATCGCGTATTTTTGAATTACCGAAAGACGCATTTTGGCGCTTACTATCTACTTGTTCCTGCGTCACTGCCTCCATTCTCAGCACGATGGCGCAGCGAATGCAAACGGTACAAACGATAGCACAGCAACGGGAAAAGTTAGCTGCTTTAGGAACGTTAGCTGCTGGACTTGCCCATGAAATGAATAATCCCGCTGCCGCCGTCAGACGCAGTGCCAAACACTTACACGAACTTTGGCAAGATATACCCTGCTTCACTTTAAAGCTGAAGCAGCAGATGACAAACGAACAACTCGGCTTTTTGATTGATATGCAGTGCGAGGCGGTGCAACGGGCGCAAAATATCCCTGCCCTCGATCCACTGACACAAAGCGATCGCGAGGATGAAATAGCTGAGTGGCTGACAACCCATCAAGTAGAAAATAGTTGGCAACTCGCCCCCATTTTAGTTGGAACTGGGTTAGATTCAACCTGGCTAGAAAGCATCGCCCAGAAAATACCTACCGATGCCCTATCTGGGGCGATCGCTTGGTTAACTGCATCCCTTACAGGTATCGGGGCAATTGAAGAGATCGATCGCTGTGCCGATCGCATTTCTCAGTTAGTACAGGCAATTAAAGATTACTCTTACATGGATCGCGCCCCCCTACAAGATGTAGACGTACATCAAGGGCTAGAAAGCACTGTGACAATTTTGAGTCACAAGCTTAAAGGTGGCGTGACGGTAGTGCGCGACTACGATCGCAACTTACCGCGAGTTGTCGGTTACGGCGGGGCATTAAATCAAGTGTGGACGAACCTCATTGATAATGCGATCGATGCCATGCAGGGACAGGGTAAGATTTGGCTGCGGACTTGGCAAGAACACGACCACATCGTAGTCGAAATTGCTGACAACGGATCGGGCATTCCCCCCAACATTCAACCCCGTATTTTCGAGCCATTTTTTACCACAAAAGGTGTAGGACAAGGCACGGGGTTGGGCTTGGATGTCACGTATCGGATTATTGTGGGCAAGCACCACGGCGACATCAATTTTACGTCAAAGCCTGGAGACACCTGTTTTCGAGTACGTTTACCGATCGCAGCTTCATAATTCCCTACACCAAAACAAAAGCCCCCGTGATTGAGAAGTCAAAAATCAAAAGTTAAAAGTCAAAACAAAAGCCCCCTTTTGAAGGGGGGTTGGGGGGATCTCAACAAAAGCCCCCTTTTAAAGGGGGGTTGGGGGGATCTCAACAAAAGCCCCCCTTTTAAAGGGGGGTTGGGGGGATCTAACCTGTGGCAAAACCAACAGAATTGATGTGACAAACTTACAGCGTTGGTACGTACTGCTGCTTTTCTGGTACGTCGGTGTATTCAGCAACAATCTGACGAAACTCTTCGCCGTCGATGGTTTCTTTTTCGATCAACAAATCGACTAAACGATCCATCACAGTGCGATTGTCACGGACGAGTTTCTTTGCCAACTCATAGCATTGATCGACAATGGCGCGAACCTGAGTATCGATGCGAGAAGCGATCGCTTCTGAGTAATCGGAACGAGTCATTAAGTCACGACCCAAAAATACCTCTGAACTTTGGCTATCTAACGACAGGGGACCCAAATCTGACATCCCGAATTTTGTCACCATCTGTCGCGCCATTCCCGTTACTTGTTGCAAGTCATTACCTGCACCAGTAGTCACTTCTGCCGTACCAAAGATGATATCTTCAGCAGCTCGACCACCCAAAGCACCACTGATTCTGGCTTTGAGTTGCGATCGCGAGATTAATCCTTGTTCTTCGCTAGGAGTAAACCAAGTCAAACCTTGAGCTTGTCCGCGTGGTACTAAAGTCACCTTCTGTACCGGATCGTGGTCTTTAATCAGCGTACCGATTAAAGCATGTCCGATTTCATGATAGGCAATCAACCGCTTACTCTTGCTATCTACCAACGGCGTGCCTTCCATCCCTGCTACAACGCGGTCTACAGCGTCGTCAATTTCTAGCAGGGTGATAGCGTCTTTACGCCGTCTTGCTGTTAAAATCGCTGCCTCGTTCAGCAAGTTAGCTAAATCTGCCCCTGTAAAGCCAGGAGTGCG
>NZ_JBOFLP010000086.1:0-2944 GCF_051657925.1 Chroococcidiopsis sp. | reverse complement strand
GATTGTTTCAGAACAACCAATTTGATACAACCTCTCCTGAAGTTTTCCTCCGCCCCCACGATGTTGATGTGGATCTTTACCCTACAGTAAGTGGAGCTGTTGCTACAGTGAGCCGGATCGTTCATTTAGGTTGGGAAATTGAGGCGGAATTAATCCTAGAAGACGGTCAGCCAGTTAGAGCAGTTCTATCCAGAGAAAAATTCGACCAGCTTCACCTCGAACTACAACAAAAAGTTTACGTCAAACCTAAAAAAGCTAGAGCATTTCCGCAATATGCCACGGTTTAGCCAAATGGTAATTGGTAATTGGTAGTTGGTAATAATTTTGAGTATTGAGTTAGTTTTGACTTTTGACTTTTAACTTTTGACTTTTCTCTAGATGGAATGGCACTAAGTTAAGCGAGAACCCTCGTGTAGTAGAGATTTGAGTAAACAGGCTAATTGGGGTTGATTTGGGACGATCGCCGACTTTCCTATTTTCTCAATATCCACTTTCGCGCCTTCCCACTCCCTACAAGATTGGAACCCTTTGTATATCAATCGTTTCGGCTTAACTTAGTGCCATTCTCTCTAGATGTAATACATATTACCCGCCTGACCCTCATCTCGTTTGTCGCTCAGGTCTTGTAGAGTGTAACCTTGCAAGATGGCGATCGCTGCTTGCTGGGTTTCTTGCCATACTTGTCCAATGGCGTAATTTTCTGGTGTTGCTGAAGTTACTTCCTCTTTTACTGCCTTTTGTCTCCCTTCCAAGCAAATCAGAATTTCCCATAGAACAATTTGTCGGGGATCGCGAGCCAACGCATAACCACCTTTTGCACCTCGTTGACTGCGAACAATGCCACACCGTCTTAACGTCATCAACAGTTGAGCTAGATAGCGTTCGGGTATTTGATGTGTCGCAGCAATTTGCTCAATTTGCTGGAACTCTCCACGCTGATAAATTCTGACTAACTCCAACAAAGCCAACAAACCATACCTCACCTTACTAGAGAGTTCCACCATGCTGATACGGTCTTCCAGCGATTTACTTAGACTTTAGTATACTACTGTTACTCGATAAACTTTTAGTTGTTTAGAATGCAAATATGGTTTTCCAGCAGTTAGCTTCATTTGCAATTAACTAATTGCTAACTGCTAATTGCTAATTGCTAATTGCTTTTTATTCAAATTTGAGTGGCAAGCCATCCTGAAAAACTAATAGCTCGCCTGGTTGAATTTGCGTCCAAACTTCGTTATCTGTTAAAGGAGTTGTCGCAATCACGGCAACGCGATCGCTCGGCGTAGTTAATTCGCTAAAATCAACAGTCAGATCTTGGTCAATCAAATGAGCAGCGGCAAAGGGTGCTTGCCGCACGATATAACAAAGCTTAGTCGAGCAGTGGGCAAAAAAGTTTTCTCCATCCGAAAGTAAGAAGTTAAAAATTCCTTTGCCTGAGAGAGTATCCGCAATCTGCTTTAGTACGGGGTAGATTTGGTCTAATGATGGCTTCCCGTCGGGAAACTTTTGTTGAAGCGTTTCTAGAATCAGACAAAATGCTCTTTCGCTGTCCGTCTTCCCAACAGGTCGATAGACTCCCGTGCTTTGATAATCAAAATCTCGCAAGTCGCCGTTGTGAGCAAATACCCAATATCTTCCCCATAATTCTCGGCGAAAGGGATGGCAGTTCTCTAGGGCTATTTCCCCTTGAGTCGCTTTGCGGATATGGGCGATGACATGGGTGGAGTGGATGGGATAGCGGCGCACTAACTCGGCGATGGGAGAAGTAACGGAAGGTTTTTCATCGATAAAAATCCGACACCCCTTACCTTCAAAAAAAGCAATGCCCCAGCCATCGCGATGATCGTCGGTTTTCCCTCCCCGTACCGAAAACCCCTCAAACGAAAAGCAAATATCCGTCGGCACATTGCAATTCATTCCCAGTAGTTGACACATGGATTTTCAATTGTTAGCAACAGCTGACTGCCAACAAATTGTAGCGGTTCTAGTCGTGTCACTGAAACTAGGAATAAAAAGAAGGTTGTGGTAACTCATCGTTCAGTACCCAGTTGCCGATATCCCGCAACTTGTAATCCACTGGATCGTGTAAGGTAAAAGTACGAAGGTTGCGCCAGTAACGGTCAAATCCATATTTTCTGTGTTTTCCTTGTGAATACGGCAGTCTATTCCAAATCTTACGAACTAGTTGAAATAGATGGAACGGGAACCTCAGCGTTCAACCAGTCCAAGAAGCCCTGATTTACACTTGTAGGAGTCACTTCGGCAACAAAGTTATTGTATGTAATACGATCGCGAATCAGCTGCTCGATTTCTAATCGATAACCTGACTGAGTTTTTATCAGCAGCACGACTTCCGGTTCTTGAGTAATTTGTCCTTCCCAACGGTACATGCAGGTAATTGGAAACCAATTAACGCAAACTGCTAGCCTTTTCTCCAGCAATGCTCGACCGATTCGCTCGGCTTCTTCTGATGAATTTAGGGTCACGTAGTAAATTTTCATGAGAATTTCAGCTAGCGATACAATCGATCGTACTCGAAACCAACCTTCCAGCCAAACGCTTTCGTTAATTTATTGGAAAGGCTGAACCCAGCTGCGATCTCGCCTGCTAGTAAAATTGCCTCGTCAGAAAGTCCTACTTGACGCAGTGGTTCTAAGCTCGACTTTATCCATTAGGCGGCGTAGCACAATAAGTCCGACCAACATTCAAGCAAATCTAGTGGTACTTCTACCATCTGAGTCTCACCACTAGACAGTTGTAAAAGTCGAGTTCTCCACAGATATTGCCGCACCAGCGCGAGTGCATCAATGAAAGTTGGTAACGGCTTAGTGTACCAAGCTGTGTGGGGTAACAAGATATACTGATGGAGTTGGAGTTGGTTAGCTAACAATACGACAACTGAAAAGATGGCAAGTAATGCAGGAGTAGTCCGCAAAATCGCTTT
>NZ_JBOFLP010000085.1:0-8277 GCF_051657925.1 Chroococcidiopsis sp. | reverse complement strand
GTCTAGATTCTCTCTATTCTGAAGTTAGCCAGCTACGGTAGCTGGCTACCTGCAAAAAGTATAGCATAGCTATTTAGAAACATATAACTGACCTAAGATAACATACAAAACCTACTATTCCAGCCATTCTTTCTCTATTTTCTAGATTGTTTCTATTTCTCTAACGTATTTACGTCGTTTTAGCCGTTGAGTTAGCTTACGTTCAAGCCGTAGATTTCTAGAATCTTTCTAGTGCTGAATGCGCACAAAAAAAACCGCCCCGTGGGACGGCTTAGTATCGCTGCTTAGATAAAATTTGACATTGCTTCCTCCCGGTCTGACACTTCACTTGCTTCAATCGAGCTATGCGCACAGTGCGATTATAGTTTTGTTTTGTCAGACCGGGCGATCGGGTTAAGGCTACCGTCATGCTGAACTAAACCCAAGCAACACAGTTCAATCAATTTGTCCACCGCTTCGCTCATGTTGCCCTGTGCTTTCAGTAGGGCAATTGTTTTAGGCTTAAGGGTTAGCGTTACCCTCACGGCATTCTTTTTGTTTGCCGCTGGCTTTAAGTTGTCCAAGCTTTTTGGATTGACAGTCGTTTTACCCCCTCACTAATTTTTCGCGGGAGTAAACAATATATCTGTAAGCTTACACCCTCTGCATTGGCGATAAAAGGGAAGTTCGTGCCATTTTTTAGAGCCATCCTTGTCTTTTAGTAGTACCATTTTACTGCCGCTGAGGCGATAATACCGTCGCTTATACTCAAGCGACTCTGGTAGCAAAATTTCGGTGCAGGTGACCTTCTTTATAATCTGAGTCTGATCGTGTTGCTGTAACAAGATTGGTATCATTATTTTTTGTTCCAATTACGTGCAAAATGAACTTGACAGCCGAGTTGTAATTCTTTTTTCCAGACAACCCAAACAACGGTACACATTGCGGTTTTTCCATCGCCCGTAAACGAAGGTCTTGGCTCTCCAAAAATTATTAGATTTGAAATGTGTCCCTCATGCGCCTCTAGCCATTCGCCGCGCCCTTTAGCGGGCTGTAGCCACGAAGTTGGTAGCAACATCGCAATTCCCGCTAAGGCGGCGTCAAAAGCCTGAGGAACGATTAAATGTGCCGATGAGAAGGGGGGATTTGTAATTACCCAATCGGGGCGATCGCCTTGTAGTTGAAAGTCAAGCGACTTCCAAAATTCTGTTTTTGTGGCGTCAGCAACTGCATATCCAAAATCGGGATTAATGTCAAAGCAAACTACCTCTGATGTTGTGCGTCTGTACAGTACATCTGCGATCGCACCATTCCCTGTACATGGTTCAAGTATTAATTTTGCTATCGCGATTTCTGGTACTCGATCGAGCAACTCAAGAGATATATTGTCCTCGGTTGGGTAAAAGTCGTTGACGTGTCTCATGTAGTGGCAATGTATTTTGGTAGGTAGCCGCCTGTGGTAGGCGGCTGTGGATGGAAATCAAAACAAATTAGCGCAAGAGATCGAACAGGTCGGTATTGGAGTTGTCACCCCTTGCTTCCTCTAGGGCAGTAACTCTTGCTTCTAGTTTGTCGTTGTGTAGTCGGTAATTAGCAAGTATTTCGGCAATACCGACCTGTTCGATCTCTAAACTTTCAACACGCGTTACGACATCAAGGGGTTGCTCTTCCGGGTCTTCTAATGAATCGGATTCAGCCAAAAGGGCAGTTATTTCAGAAAGAAACTCTTTTTTGAATTCGTGCAATCTAGAATCGGCTTCGTCTTGTTCTTCTGTTATCTCATTTAAACGTTCTGTGACTGCGTTTAAATGAAATTCAAGAGCTTTCACCGCTGCATTAGCCTTCATAGCTAGCGCTGCTACATAGCTAAATTCGTGGGCTGCAACATTCAATATTGGCAGTGGTCTTTGTGTCATTTGTTTTAATTAGTTGGTGGATGAATCAAGATAGTTTAATGTCATTGCGGACACGACTCCAAAACTAAAAAGGTATAACAACTAGATTGCAAAAAACAAAAGCTTTGCGTCGCAATGTTGCGTAGCACCCTTTAGCTGCAATCAACTCAGAAAATTGTTCCAAGAATTCAGAAGGGTAAAGTTTACGATAGCCAAAATCGAGGCACCACGCTTTGTAAATTTCGTAAACTTCGTAACCGCCAATTTCTCGACCTGGTGTGACCAAGCATCTATCAGAAAAGAAAGAAGTAACGGATTTTGACATATCCGTTTACCAATCGAAAGGATCGTCATCATCATCATCTTTGGTATCGCTAGATTCCTCTGGATCTTTAAAATCGTCAAATTGATAGATTTTGATATCAGGTGCAGAGAGTTCGTTAGCTTTCGCCTTGTAGTTGAAGCTTAAGCTATTTAGGTATTGCAGAAAATTACTCAAGCAATCCTCTTCTGATTCAAAGTATTCATCACTTGCATCTAGCCCAAATCCCCAACTAAAACGATGTTCTTCACCAGTGCAGTCTGACTCATATTCACAAACGAAATCATCTAATTGCATCTCAAGCTGCGTGAGTAGCATTCTGCTTAGACTTCCTTGATTTTTGATTGCGCAATCTTTGGGGGTACAATCTGAACTTACTACATGAATAGTCATTAGTGCATTCTCGATCGCATTAATAAGATTCGAGAAACTTTTAGACGGCAGCATGTCAGAACTTGTACTGCTGTCTGTTTCCCAGTACCAGCGATAAGCTTCTGGGTGGCTGGGGGGTCGTTGCTTAAATTCGACTTTCAACAACCTTTCTACTGTCTCAGCAACAATATTGCCAATCACGTTTTTAGGATTATTGGCATCCTCCAAGTAGCAGTAAACAATGTGTCTTACCATCTCGCTGAGAGTCTGATTGTTTTCCTCTGCTAGCACCACCAAAGCGTCAAAATCTTTTTGGTCTAATCGAGCGTGTATCTCTGGTTTTTTGTATTTCACGATTACTCGCCTTCGTTGTATTCTTGCGGAATAATTTCATAACGATCAATTGCAAGCATTATGAGAAGCTTGTCAATTTTCAGTGAATCGCCTACCTTTGTGAAGCCAACAGCTTGATTGACTAGCATCTGCATAAATAATACGTTTCGGTAAAGATCGGCAAAATCTAAGTCTACTGGAGGGTAAACTCTTTCTGAGTGTTTTACCAATGGTGAAATGCCTTTTAAAGACTTATTTGCATCTTCTAGGCGTAACGCTGCTGCATTAAGCGCTCTGTTGGCTGCAATAATGTCACTTAGAATGCTGTCGATCGATTCTTGGAAAACGTCCATTTTGGTTTCTAGTATTTTGATTGGTAGCCAGCTACGGTAGCTGGCTGTGAGTAGAAATCAACTAAAGCTATTTCCGACGAGACGTTGCAATACGAAAAGCCGTTTTTTGCGCGGTACGCAATAATTCAATAGTTAGCGTGATCAAGCTGACGAAATGCCCGCAAGCATCACTCGGCAAGATACAAACAATTTCATTGAGAAGGTCGGTCATTTCAGTAAATTTGCGCTGACTACTCGAATCTTGGATTAAAGATTGCAATTGTTGTTTCCAGTCAGTACCGCCATTGCTGTTATTTTTCATTTTGATTTGCTCGTGATTCTTTGATAAACATATGCCCCCCCTTTGTTCACGACCTGCCAACCAAGTTGACGAATATCCTGTTGAAGCTTGTCGGATTTAATCTTCGGAATTAATCCAGCATCACTGTGAGCCTCCATAGCTTGCTTGAGCTTAAAAGGGTCTATGATTAATTTACTTCCAGGTGGAAGCGCATCGCCCATAGACTTAACTCCACTTAATTCATCTAACGCTATCTGCAAAAGAGTCTCATAAATACCTTCCTTTGCATTTTTGCGACTTTCAAAATAAGCCTCAAAAAAGTTAAACGCAGTAGGCAAGTCTACCCAAACACCTATCATTAACCCTGCGTTAATAACATCTGCGACTAATTTCCACTGCTGTCGTGGAAATGACTTAGGGAATTGACGGCGAATTGTGACCTGATTTAACTTAAAGAGTTCCCAATTTCCGGGAGTACCCCAAAAAGCAGTTAGTTCTTTTCGTAATTCACCGATTGCCAGATCGTCCATCGGAATCAAGTGTTCAATGTCGGTTTTTGCTTTGAATTTTATTGTTAAGCACCGCCGACGCACTTCTGGGGATTCAATCCGCCAAACCGTACTGATGACTTTGGGGGCAAACACTCGAAAAACAATATTTTCGCCTTTGCCATTAGATATTGACTGTTCGTCTGTTTTGCGATCGTAACCATTTAAAAATGCCGTCATGGCATCGCGATCGTTAAAGAAATCGGCATCACTGTTGTCGCACAGGTAGAAGCAATTTTTTTCAATACTTAAAGTTGATCCATCCGCCCAACGGTACGCATTAAGGTCATTCTTAATGCTTGCAGCAGTCGATCGCGCTTTCAGTTTTGATCCTGTAACCTCGGCAAAAACCTTCATGCACTCGCTTTTGCCCGATTCGGGATCTCCCCTTAGTTCGAGTATTGGCAGAATGTCGCATAAGGTGCTTGGAATCGCTGCATAAGCAGCAAGTAAAGGATAAGAGATTTCAGCAACTGGAATAAGGACTGTTTGTCGAAACAGATTCTCTATCTTGTTACCCAGTGTTACCCCTTCAATTGGTAGCTTACCTTCATCACTTGCTTTGAGCCTTTGCAGTCTCGCCCATTCACCGATAGATAAATTAGATTCAGTGGCGGATGAGTCGCTTTCTGTTTCGCTGGGATTATTGATTGCAGCTAAAAAGTCATCGGGCAAATTAGTCATGGCAGTAGCTGAGAAAGAGTGCTAATAGTTTCACAAAGGCGATCGCGTGACAGTTGATCAGGTGCGTTTGTTATGGCAATTGCTATATCGCCAATTGTCTCAAATTGCCCAACCGACGAAAGGTGTTTCTTGATAAATAGCCATCTTGCTTCTAGTTTTTCGGCTTCAGTTTCCGATTTGCTTCCACCCCAGGAATTCCCGCTACCAGAAGCTGTCGTTTTGTTTAACAATGAACGGTGTTCGTCAGTAAGTCTCTGTGTTGTACCGACTGCAACGACGCAAGTATTTTCTACTATTTTCTCAAGCATTTTTGCTTGAACTTGAAACGTAGCCTCATCTAAACCTGGTTTTGTTTGATCATCCAATATGTCAAAAAACATTGGAGATATGTATGGAACAAGACTTAAGCATACACACGCCAAAGGATCAAAAGTTTTCAACTTGGCTGATACCAAGTTAAATAAATAGCTTTCCGAAGCACTCACGTCTACCGCTTCAAACTTTTTGATCGAATCGTTCCATTGCTGTTTTTTGCTTTTGTAAATCGTCAAAAGCGCTTCTTGTCCTTCTGGTTTCCAATCTTTGTCTTTATAATTTGTCAATCCAATAGACTGAGAACTCAGGAAACCGCAAAGACTAATGGAATCATCTGAAACTTTGAAATAAACCTCCGAAAAAACTATTCGATCAGTTGGCGTAATCTTTTCGTCAGAAAACCAAAGCTTTGCGGGATATTTGTCGCTTTTAGCAGAAAAATTGATTGACATGGCGAGTTCTGTTTTTGTGTATTTTGATTGGTAGCCAGCTACGGTAGCTGGCTGTGAGTGGGAATCAACTAAAAACTTTACTACTTCTAGAAACCGAACTTGTGTTTACGGTATTCCCTGTAAAGTTCTAAGGGAGCTTTTGTTGTTGGATCGCTGGCGTCCTGTTCCCGCAAAAACCTTGTAAATTCGTCAATAGTTCTCACAATGGTTTCTTTGACGTTTGCAAGATGCTTTGAGTCAGTACATTTTGTCTCCCCAGATCCTGCCTCCCGGGGTTCTTCTATTGGCAGAACCAGCGGTGTACTTGAAAACTCTTGTATCAGTATTTCGTAAAAATGCTGCAAGAAATAATTTTCGACATAGCCGATGTCAAAGCGAACTAATTTTGGCAGGCTAGGCGCGGTAATTGCGTCTTTTTTATTTTTTGCAGAACACGTTTGAATCAGTCCGTCATCAGTTAGCATTGCTAATTCGGGTCTCTTTAGGGATCGGACTTCTGACCAATTTTGAACGTTAATTTCCATGTTGTTTACCTACTGTGAACAAATCGTTAATTTTTGCCTGTAATTTGTCTGGCAATTGCTTGAGCGTTGTACGCGCTTCTGACGGTACAGTCAGCAAATGATTCATTTCAACAAAGAGAAGTTGTGCTATCGGTATTTTGTTGCTTGCACAAAGAATTGCGTGCTTAAGCTTTGCCACCTCAGTCAAAATGCCTTTCGGCTCAATTACCAAAAACTTTTCTGTTGAGAAGTACGGCTTAGCGCATTCAATGCGAAAAGTTTTTTCAGTAATTGAGCTTTCGACAATGACCAAATCGGCTCGATAAAACACATTATTCCCAAAATTATTTTTGGGGATAACCAAGAAATTAACTTGACGTAAAAGTTGCAAATTTGCTGGCAAATGAAGCAGTACAACGCGATAAACAAAATACTCGTGTTGTGAATCAAAACGCAAGCTACGCTTTTTGATTGCCGCTGACATTTGAGTCGCAGGTGCAAATTGCAAACTGCCAGTTAACGTATCCTTGTATGCCCTATTAGTAACAGGGTCAAAGTACACAAACGTGTTGTTGTACTTGCTGGTCATATTTAATTTTCAACGTTCGCTAGTGCGTTTTTGCCACTAAATTTAGTATGTTTTTTTTTTAGAAAAATAGTATTTTGTTGTGTAACGATTTGCGTGTAGAAGTATTACAATAAATTGACAAAATAAACATTACTCTAGTAGGTTACAAATGGTTGACAAGGTAAAAAAATCCACAGGAAATACTGTACTTTTAGACGTACCGTATAAGTCGCAGTTAGATAATTACCACGAACCTTTCGCTACGTGCAATACAACGAGCTTTGCAATGTGCTTGGAGTATTTTGGCATTACCTCTGACAAATTACCGGGCGATCGGCATATTCAGCTCGAAGACAAGTTGTTTAAATATATGTCTGACGCGGGTTTAAACAAGCATTCACCCCAAGACTTGCAAGAGTGCGCCAAGCATTTTGGAGTAAACAGTGGTTTTACGAGTCACGGTACATTTGAAAAATGCCGATCGCACCTGGACGCCGGACTACCCTTCGTCATGCACGGATACTTTACGCAACCAGGTCACATTATCGTTGGCACTGGATATGACGATAATGGTTTTTTTGTACACGATCCATACGGTGAATGGTTTTCAACGGGGTACAGAACGGATCTGCCTGGCGAAAACCTTCATTACTCATATGAATTGATTCGCAAAACGTGTGCGTATGACGGCGAATTCTGGGTGCATTACTTCAGCCCTTTTTAGCTATTTAACTGATTTTCAATCCTTTTCCACTCACAGCCAGCTACGGTAGCTGGCTACCAATCAAAATACTAGAGAAGACACCTACTTATACAAGATTGCTCCGCCTCTAACCAACCAAATTGGTTTATTTAACAACGGCAACCACAAACGTGCGTAGGCAAATTTACAATCAGCCAGTGGACGTTTCTCCTCTGGTTTTATTTTTTTGCCAACCACAACTATTTCTTTTGTCTGTTTGGCGTATTTAGTGTTTGATGTACTTTCGACCTTATTGAAGCCATCTTCGTCAGGTACGGCGTCAAAAATTTTAAGCATAGCGGTGAATAAAGAGATGCCGTCCTGTCTTTCGCGCACATAAGCATATCCTTCTAAACCTTGCAAGCGTGCTATTTGACCACTGTAGCTAACGCACTCCTTTCCCTTTCTCCACACATACTGTGTGTCACCAAAAACAACTTTAATCTTTTGACACCATTTTTTAATGTCAGCAGGTGTCAAAAGTTTTGCCAGTTTTGCGTTGGCGATTTTTTCGTCATCTGTATAGCCCGCGCATCTGATCCATTTTTGTCCAGCTTTTCTATCATCGCTAGTAAAATGTAGCTCGATAATTGGAAAACCTTTTAGTGGTGGCTTGCTGTTTTTTCCGCTTAGAGCGGCAATACCCCCCGATTGCTGATATCCGATCGCCACAATGTGGTTTACCAAATCCTTTCCTGTGCCACTAAGTAAATAACTCGTACTTTCGTCCTCTTTGCTTGGGAAATATTTAATCCACCTACCGATCGCTTTTCCGGTTTTTGGGGTCACATCGATAAACTTAGGTTGTGTCCAGTTTTCACGTTCAATTTTGTTTGTTGGTGGTTTTTTAAATTCGTCCCACCATTCGTCAAAATCAATACCGCCGTTTTGCAGCAGTTCGTTTATGGCAAACAAAAGTGACGGTTCGTTG
>NZ_JBOFLP010000084.1:0-33368 GCF_051657925.1 Chroococcidiopsis sp. | reverse complement strand
ACAGATCGACGTGTTCGTTTCCTTCTGCTTGGGTCATCATGTTATGGGGAATATCCCACACATCATCAAAACAGACATACCAAGATTTAGGCTGTAACTGAACTGCGGCGTTAAATAACTTTTCGTGTTCTCGATTTCCTACAGCGCGATCGCTTTCACTCGATACAATTAACATTGGTGCAGCCTTTTGAGTTTGGGCTTTTTCTAATACCTCCGTTCCCATATCCAAAAAAACTCGTAAAGCTGGCATGGCAAAACCATCATAACCAAAACTAGCTATTTGGGGGTCTTGCCACCATTCAAAATAGATATTAAAAATTCTGACAAATAGATCGACGACTTTATTACTTCCACTTAAATACGGAGCAAATATTAAAGTCTTCTTTATTAGCTCGGGATATTCTAAAGCTAACCATGCAGCTAAAGTACTCCCACCAGACAAACCACCAATAATAATTTCTTTGCCTTCAGAGCGAGCAATTTCTAACCAATGACAACCAAATTCTTGATAAATTTGGGGATCTTCTGGTAGTGGTGGCGGATTATCTCCATTCCATTCACCTGCAATACCATGTCCTGGTAGTAAGGGAATTAGAACGTGATATCCGGCTTGATAAAATGCTCTACTTATGATAGCAAATTGTTCGGGAACTGCCGTAAATCCATGAAAGAAAAGACAAACTTTTTCACTATTCGGCTGGATTAAAAATTGCGAGCCAGTCGTTTCTGCTATCAATGATAGGTTGCTCTCTGTAGCTTGAACTTCACGGGCGATCGCTAATAACTTATTGGAATATTCAGACATTTTTATGAGTTAGAAAAGTTACGACTATTTTTGTACTTCTCCGCGAATCGTCGATTTCATTGGCGATCGCTCTTGACAAAATAAGTTAACTGGAACTTGCCAATTAAAGTAATTTCGCGTCGATTTGAGGCAGCTAGAAACCTCTTCAGCTCTAGTAATAATTTTTCTGAGTTCGCTATAATCAGGAATTTCACCCGTAGTATATTTAGCTTTAGCTTTAATTTCTGCATTAGCGTTGAGCATGGCTAGTTTGATGAACTCTCGATCGAAATTCAAAAGCCGAGGCGATAAATAAACTCCCACACCAGGAATTGGCTTACTGATATAAATAACTCGCAATGCTGGGTCGTCTTTAATTGAGGTATACTGACCAGCACCAATATCAATTTTTCCAGTCTTAACTAAATTTATCGCTTCTCTAGGGTGGTAGCCTCTACCAATTTTAAGTGTTTTGCCATATAGAGCATAAATTGGAATGAGAAAAGTTAGGGCTGATGCGGAACTACCTAAAGCAATTGTCGTGTTTGGTTGGATATCGGCAATAGATTTAATCTTACTATCAGCTTTAACAAATAACGCTGCTCGATCGTAAAGTGGTCGGTTGGGGTACATGACAGCAATGCCAGTGTAGTTATTATCCTCAGCTGCTATGGAAAGTACTGGAGAACCAGTAAAAGCAATATCCCAATCTTTGAGATCGAGGCGATCGCGAATTTCTGGAAAAGGCGTATTGCGATCGACGATTACTCGAACGCCTAATTGCTCCTGTAAATGGGTAGCTAAAGCCTGATAATCTTCTATTGGAGAGGTAGCACTCACTCCAATTTTCAGCGGTTGTGCCTGCAAGTCTCGATAGCAATTCATCCAAAACCTTTTTTCCCCGACGGCGCAAGGTTGCACCCAGCGCCAGATACTCAGTATGCTACCAGCAATGACCGTGGTAGATGCAAAACCAATCAGCGACCATAGAATTATCGTTCTGCCAGGAGAGTAAGGCATCTCAGAGCAAATGTAATAGAATACACAAAGCCGATTGTTCAATTGAGTTCCCCCACAAACAGACTAAGCTTAGCCTCTCTCAGTTCCTTAATTGGTCATTGGTCATTTGTCATTGGGTTTTTTCTCCCCCAGCTCTCTTCCCCTGCTCGTGCGCTCCCTGCTCGTGCGCTCCCTGTTAACTGACAACTGATAACTGTCTTTAGGATGAGCGATCGCGCTTAGATTGTCACGACTATAGAAATAGGAATACACGGCATTCTCGTTTAAGTTCTGAGACACGCGACTGAGTATATTTCTAGCGTCATTGGAATTTCACAAATGACCAATGACAAATGACCAATGACAATTTGTAACATTGATGCAGACAACTACGAAACCTTCCACAACGAAAGCTTGGGCAAAAGCGATCGCCCAACCCGCAACAGAATTCTCTCCCACTCCCCTACCTGTCATAGCTGGAGAAATCCCCTCTAATTTACGCGGAACTCTTTATCGCAATGGTCCCGCCAGATTAGAACGGGGTAGAATGCGGATGGGACATTGGTTTGATGGTGATGGGGCAATTCTCGCCATCCATTTCAATTCCCCCCTTTCTAAGGGGGGTGAGGGGGGATCTCATTCCCCCGTTTCTAAGGGGGGTGAGGGGGGATCTGCCATCGCCTCATACCGCTACGTGCAAACTGCTGGCTACCAAAAAGAAGCCATCGCAAATCGCCTACTTTATGGTAACTATGGGATGACAGCCCCAGGTGCGTTCTGGAATCGATGGTTGAAGCCAATCAAGAATGTGGCAAATACCTCTGTTTTACCTCTACCAGATAAACTCTTAGCATTGTGGGAAGGTGGTAAACCGCACGCCTTAGACTTGCAGACTTTGGAGACAAAAGGCGAGGACGATTTATCTGGATTAAGTAATGGTTTACCTTACTCTGCCCATTACAAGCGCGATCCGCACACAGGAGAAATTTTCAACTTTGGGATTAGCCCTGGAATTAACGCCAAACTGAATCTCTATAAAAGCGATCGCACGGGTAAAATTCTGCAAAAAGCTACATTTACCTTAGATGGCGTACCGATCGTTCATGATTTCGTCCTAGCAGGACAGTATTTAGTCTTTTTCGTGCCTTCAGTCAGGGTAAATGCGTTACCCGTGCTGTTAGGCTTGAGTTGTTACAGCGATGCGATCGAATGGCAGCCTCAACTCGGTACTCAGTTTCTCATCTTCGATCGCGAAACCCTTACCCTTGTCAGTCGCGGCGAAACCGAACCTTGGTATCAATGGCATTTCGCTAACGGTTACGTCGATCCTAGCGGTACGATTGTCGTGGATTTGGTGCGGTATGAAGACTTTCAGACCAATCAATATTTAAAGGAAGTGGCAACGGGACAAACTCATACACCTGCACCCAGTAGTTTATCGCGAGTTCATTTGAATCCGAAGTTGGGTAAGGTGACGGCGATCGAGCAAATTTTAGATCGCAGTTGTGAATTTCCGATCGGATTACCTCATTTAATTGGGCAAGCTGCTTCCCCTACTTTTCTCTCCGTCCATCGTTCGGGGGTAAATATCGGTGCAGAATTGTTTGGCGCAATCGCTAAATTTGACTCGCAAACTCAATCTCTGACGGTTGCAGATTTTGGCGAAAATTGCTACCCAATGGAACCAATTTTTGCCCCCGATCCGCAAAATTCCGCCTCTGGTTGGATCGTCACGGTAGTCTATGACGGAAATCGCGATCGCAGTGAGGTCTGGATTTTCGATAGCGATCGCTTAGATGCACCACCTGTTTGTAAATTGGAGTTACCTAGCGTCGTACCGATGGGATTTCATGGGGCGTGGCGACAAGCGTAAATTTTGTTGGATTTAATGTCACGCAGAGACGCAAAGGCGCAAAGATCTGAAATGGTATAACATTCAAAGTCTAAAATTCAACATCCAAAATTGGGATCATGACTTATTTTTGGTTTAAAGCGTTTCATCTGGTTGGCATTGTTGTTTGGTTCGCTGGGTTATTTTACTTGGTGCGGCTATTTATCTATCATGTCGAGGCTGACGAACAGCCGGAACCCGCCCGTACGATTCTCAAGAATCAGTATCAATTGATGGAAAAGCGACTGTATAGCATTATTACCACTCCTGGGATGCTGGTGACAGTCGCAATGGCAATTGGATTACTGACGACGGAACCGGAAGTCCTGAAACAGGGATGGTTGCATGTCAAGTTAGCATTTGTCGTACTGCTATTGGGCTATCACCACTACTGCAAACGGCTGATGCGACAGTTAGAAAAAAATGAGTGTAAGTGGAGCAGTCAGCAATTACGGGCGTTGAATGAAGCCCCAACTGTGATGTTAGTGGCGATCGTATTGCTAGCCGTGTTTAAAAATAACTTACCTACAAATGCTACCGTTTGGGCAATTTTCGGCATGATTGTGGCAATGGCAGCAACAATTCAACTTTACGCCAAAAAGCGGAGGTTGGATAAAGAGAGATTAATGGCACAAGTACCGCAAGAGTGATTGATGGTGGGCAATGCCCACCGACTTTCTAGCTTTGGGTAGATCTACGGTTACGCAGGTTTTGCCTCTACAGACAGAGTAAAATTGCGTACATAACTGCAAACATTACGGAGACTCTTATAGAAGTCAAAATTTATGTGTAGCAATGTTTCAACTTCTGTTGCCTCGAAAAGGCGATGAGCTATTCTAAAAAAAGTCTAAAGAAAACCTTAATTTTTTATTTGTTATGTACGCAACCGAAACCCGCAACATGAATTCAACCATCCTACGGCAGCTATGGTCTGCGGTAGAACATACTCAAAGCAGCATTCTACTCAGACTGAGTGACTCGGAATTGGTCTCGCACTTGATCTCAGAACTTGGCAACCAGCAACCCTTAGATCGAGAAGCGATCGCGAATGTGAGTACTTACTTGCGCGGGAAAACGTCTTTGATTCGCGACCTCGCTCAATCGCGTTCGTTCTAGTCGAGAATTCCTATTGTTCGTATCGTTGCATTAGTCACTTTTTAGCACTAGAAGTACTGCCAGTTATAAATTCACCGCACCACTCCGTTCAATTGACCCTGGCAAAGTAGTACAATCTTTTAAAAACATTTTTACAAATCAATACAAATTTTCAGATCGCGTTGCATCCAGTTGCATTTATCCGCGATTGCGTTTCTCAATGTTGCGGCTATGTTGCCTTCCTCTGCACTCTCAATCCTTTTCTACAGGGTGAGCCAATAGAGTTTGATGAATATTGTTCAATAACTCTTCCATAGAGATAGAGGAAGGCAGGACTTTAGTTGCGATCGCCCCCAATGCGCGCTCGATCGACTCCAAATCAGATGCTACGTTCGCGTTACCCAAATTGTGCATTTGCTCTGAAGGTAGCGATCGCCCTTCTGACTCTAAGTAAGCGGGAAATTGCTCTCTAACTTCATTTTGGGTAAATAATCGCTCCATAGCGATGATAGGTGGTAATTTCTGCTGCTCTAAAGTTGCGATCGCCGTGCAGGCTTTCTCGACTTGTTGCATCTCTCCCAAACAAACGAGCATCAGATCGACGTTTTGTTGTTGAATTTGCTGCTGCACTTCCTCCCAAGTATGCGGCATCACGACTCGAAAACCAGCTGTTTGCAAATATTGAATTAAAGCTTGCAACCACTCCGCCCGCAACGATACGGCAGAAGCTTGAGTATTGTAGCTGTGTTCGTCAGACAAATCATCCAAATTAGCAATATCCAAAACTAACACGCTATATTCCCAACTCACGCCTGCTGCCATGTGTAGAACGGATAGTAATACTTCAGCTGATGGCTCTGGCGGAATTGTCAAACAAGGAAATATATTGAGTTGCTCTATTTGACTCGCAACTTGAGCGATCGCGGCATCTAGCGTCACGATGGGTAAATCTGCCAAGCTAGGATACTCGGTCAACTGTTGCAAGAAATCGAGGGGTTCGCAGATCGCCCGCTCCAGTAAAATGACATTTGGTCGCCAAATCCGCGCTAGCAATGATGCTTGCTCTAAGTCATCGGCTTCGAGAACGCGACAGTGATTTAGAGATGATTCTAAATGGTTGACATCGCCCCTGGCTAAAAGTTCGGTGTTGGGAGTCACTAATCGTAAAATCGTCAGCTGTTTGTACTTTTGGACGCGCTGCGATAATTCGACCTGAGAGTAGGTCACTGGCGCGCCGCACAAACGAGTCATCACCTGCTGCAAGACTTGCTGCTGTACGGGTAAGCTGATAAATTCGTCAGCCCGGTGGGAAAGAGCTTGATTTTTCTCGGCTCTTGTGGTAGTAACGACGATTGGAATCTGACTCGTGGCTGGATCGGATTTGAGCAAAGTCAGTACATCCCAGCCAGAGAGTAAAGGTAGTAAGGGATTGATAAATATAATTCCTGGCTGCAAACGACGGGCTTTTTCTAACGCCTCAGTTCCAGAACGAGCGATCGCCACCCAATATCCCAAACTCGTCAGTTGTTCTGCCAAGTCTTCAATAAATCGGGGTGCAGCCTCCACAACCAGCACCAAATGCCGATCGGGAGCTGGAGAAACCAAAGACCCCAGAGCAAAGTTGCTTTCTCCACGTCCAGGTGTCCGGCTCTGAGCCGCCAGTGCGTTGTTGCCAGTAGGGATATTAGCGAGTGACTGTCGTTGTAAATTTGCGGACGTTCTTCCCACCTGCTCCCCAGCTTCCCCAGCCTCTCCAGCTCCCCCAGATCTCTTCTTCGGCGGCGTAGGAGCTAGCAACAGGGTAAATTGGCTGCCTTTACCTTCTTGAGACAAAAAGCTGACATCACCACCATGCAGCCGTGCTAAGGCTCTGGTTAAAACCAAACCCAGACCCGTACCTTCAAATTGGCGCGTCAACGGCGTTTCCAACTGTTGAAATTTCTGAAAAATTAAGTGTTGTTGGTGTTCGGGAATGCCAATTCCTGTATCCCAAACTGTAAAGGCAATCCACCCCGCCCAATAGCTGACTCGCAAACCGATCTCTCCGCCGGATGCCGTGAATTTGAAGGCATTTGCCAATAAGTGAACCAGCATCTGACGCAGGCGCAGTTCGTCCGCCACAACGATCTCTAACTCGGGTTCGATCGCTAAGGTAAAGCGATGTTCGAGATGACTGTCTGTCCCTGCCTCTACCACAGCAGTTTTGTTGTTTTTCGGGCTAAAGGCAAGCCGAGCTTGCTCGACCGCACGTTCGCATACTTTACGAATGTGGACTGGTTCGAGGGTTAATTCTAACTGTCCTGTCTCCATGCGGGTCAAATCTAAAATGTCATTGACCACGCTCATTAAATGTCGTCCATTTTCGTGAATTAGCCGCGCGTAGCGTGCTTGACGCTCGTTGAGTTGTCCTAGTGCCTGATCTTTTAGTAAGGTAGATAGCCCCAGCATTGCTGTTAGGGGTGTCCGCAACTCGTGACTGATACAAGCAAGAAATTCATCTTTCAAGCGATTGAGTTGAATCAAATCGGCATTTTTGGCGGCTAGTTCCGATGCCATCTGTCGCTGTTCTGTCACATCTGTAGCCATCAACAACCAAATTCGCTCGGATTGCTGTTGGCGGCTGACGACTGACATTTGTAAAGGAATTTTGAGAAATTGCCACACTCGGTCTTGCCCCTGTTGTCCGGGGCAAATACAGATACACGTCCCTTCTTGTTCTCCCTGCTGGCAGTAGCGTATGATGTCGGAGTCTGCTGCATCGGGTGTGGATAGTAAAGAGACTTGCTCCTGTAGTGCAGTGAGACTGAAGTGATGAGTTGTTGCCTGCCAATCGCTTAACTTGGCGCGATCGACTTCTCGACTAACTTCGGTAACTTCTGCTGTTGCCGATTCCAAGTCAATTACCGATTGCTGAGTTCCCGCCACATTCAAAATTGCTTCGACTTCTTGCCGAATTGCTTCGGGATTGCCCATGTTACCAAATTGCCGATTCCAGGCAGGATTCTGGGCGATCGCTTCGCCCAGGCTCGTTTGTAACATCAATGGTAAGGGTAATCTTTCTAGCAGTTGGACGATCGGGTCGAGTTGCTCTGGCTCGATGCCGCGATCGATGGTTGCTTTGAGTAAAGTTGTTTTTGCTAAACGATCGCGCTTTTTGGTTCTCGCGGCTGCGGCTAAAACTTTCCAGAGCTTTGTTTGCTCCAATAGCCCTAAAAACTTTCCCTCAGCATCGACGATCGCAAAAGTCTGCTTGATGTCGCTGGGTTCGGGACGGGAATCTGAATATATATACGATTGGAACTGTTCTAGGCTAAACTCATTTGGTAGCTTTTCTATAGGTTCTAGTATGTGAGCGGTTGCTTTGGATAAGGATTGCTTGGCATTCTTGCTATTGCTTGTTGCTGCCAACCAGTGGGGGAAAAATTGCCGCAGATGTAGCACTCCCAGGGGAGATCGTTGCCGATCCAACACAATCAGGCGATCGCTTTGCTCCTGGCTGAAGATTTCCCATGCCATAGCCAAAGTAGCTGTCTGTAAACAGCTAGGGACAGTCTCGATAAAGTCACCTAAGTTGTACTTGGACTTTGACATGAGCTAACAAAGTAGTGAGTGGGGAGAAAGCAAAAATGCGGTACTCGATCCACGAATTGAACGCTTGGCGCTGCCATCTTTGGCTCTAGTGTTTTGCTGGATAGATAATTGAATCTAAAACTGCCAAGCAATAGAGACTTTCGATTACAGTTATAGCTCCTTTAGCAACAGAGCTACGCATATACCAGTTATAGTCTCTCAAACTGAAGTTGTGGAAGGAAAGGCGCACGAGAAAACGCTATAATGTTTTAATTTAGTTTAATTAACTTCATAAAAGTAACGGAACTGACACCTTTCTTGAACTCTGGAGATATGAATGCTGACTTAGTAGCGAGCAATCGAACTATCTCCACTGGAGCAATCTAGAATCTTTTTTACTCTATTCTGTCTGCTGTTGCCCATAAACAAACAAATAATTTTATTTTTTGTCGTCTCGATTGTTTGATGAACTCATTATGACTAGTAATGCACTGACCGAGCGCGCGGCTTCAACCTCAATTTCTTTTTGATGGCGATCGCTCGATCCCCTCCTAGATCGCAAAGCAGTTAAATTGAACTACCTGCTTTTTTTTAGTCGAATTGCAAATCTAAAAATAGTATTAAGCAATCCATATAATGCTATGTAACATGACTGCCTTGCTATTAGCTATTTCCCTCAGAGTAATTGCCAGTTAACTGCATGGATGAACATCACCTCGGAAAACGCCAAAGCTTATCACAGCAGATGACACTGAATCGAGATCGGGAGTTTCTACAGCAACTAAAAGCTGATTATTGTCAAATCTTGTTGCGTTATTTTAATAACGATAATACAGTAAAACAACAGATCGATCGATTTATTAATGTAGCTTTTGATGCTAAAGTTCCCGTGCCTCAGATTATTGAAATTCATATGGAATTAATTGACGAATTTTCCAAGCAGTTGAAGCTAGAGGGGCGAAATGACGAAGTGTTGCTAGACTATCGCTTGACTCTAATTGATATTTTGGCTCACTTGTGCGAAATTTATCGCACCTCCATGTCTTGAGCAATCGATGTATCAATTAAACTTTGATAGCATAATAAGTGGTCAGATTTTACTCCAAACAACCTCTGCGTCTTTATCTATGAACGCGCCTAAAAAAACTTATGTTCTAAAGCTGTATGTAGCTGGGAATACTACTAACTCTATTCGGGCATTAAGAACGCTCAGAAACATCCTAGAACAAGAATTTCAAGGAGTCTATGCCCTAAAAGTAATTGATGTGCTGAAAAGCCCTCAACTGGCAGAGGAAGATAAAATTTTAGCTACGCCAACGCTTTCGAAAATCTTGCCTCCGCCTGTACGGAAAATCATCGGAGATCTTTCCGACCGAGAAAAAGTTTTAATTGGCTTGGATTTACTCTATGAAGAACTTGCTGAGGCAGAGGCACTTGAGGAGTGATTTTCCAACTTCAATATGGGATAATCTTTCAGTAAAATTGGCTTGTTATAAAAAATAAACTAATTTTAATTTAGTCTTAATTTGGTTTAATAACCCTTTCATTCTAAAGCGATGAGCGAAATCACTTCCAGCGGTAAGCAAAATAAGATTAGCCCAAATGGGACAGGCGTGCAAAAGATTCGCACCATGATTGAGGGGTTTGACGATATCAGTCATGGTGGCTTACCACTAGGGAGAACCACTCTATTTAGCGGGACTTCGGGGACTGGTAAAACTTTATTTTCCGTACAATTCTTGTACAACGGGATACTTTTTTTTGACGAGCCAGGTGTATTCGTTACTTTTGAAGAGTCTCCCAGCGATATTATTAAAAACGCCTACAGTTTTGGCTGGAACTTACCAAAACTCATTGAGGAAGGCAAGCTGTTTATTTTAGACGCTTCGCCCGATCCAGAGGGACAAGAGGTCATTGGGAACTTCGACTTATCGGCGTTGATCGAGCGGTTGCAATACGCTATCACTAAATATAAGGCAAAAAGGGTAGCGATCGACTCGATCACGGCAGTCTTTCAACAGTATGAAGCGGCTTCCGTCGTTCGGCGGGAAATTTTTCGCTTGGTTGCCAGACTCAAGCAGATTGGTGTCACTACGATAATTACCACCGAACGCACCGAGGAGTATGGCGCGATCGCCTCTTTTGGTGTAGAAGAGTTTGTCGCTGACAACGTGGCGATCGTGCGTAACGTTCTAGAAGGGGAACGCCGTCGTCGCACGATGGAGATTTTAAAGCTGCGTGGCACGACGCACATGAAAGGAGAATATCCGTTCACAATTACCAACGATGGAGTGAATATCTTTCCCTTGGGTGCAATGCGCTTAACGCAGCGTTCTTCTAACGTGCGCGTCTCCTCCGGCGTGAAGACGTTGGATGAAATGTGCGGCGGTGGTTTCTTTAAAGATTCGATTATTTTGGCAACGGGGGCTACTGGTACAGGTAAGACGTTACTCGTCAGTAAGTTTCTGGAAAATGGCTGTCGCAGCGGCGAACGAGCAATTTTATTTGCCTACGAAGAATCTCGCGCTCAATTGTCACGCAATGCTTATTCTTGGGGAATTGACTTTGAAGACTTAGAGAAAAAAGGACTGTTAAAGATTATCTGTGCTTATCCTGAATCGGCAGGATTGGAAGACCATTTACAGATTATTAAATCAGAAATTGCTGAATTTAAACCAGCTAGAGTGGCGATCGACTCGCTTTCAGCTTTAGCAAGAGGAGTTAGCAACAATGCTTTTCGACAATTCGTCATTGGCGTAACTGGTTTTGCTAAACAAGAAGAGATCACGGGTTTTTTCACCAATACTACCGATCAGTTCATGGGAGCGCATTCAATCACAGAATCCCATATTTCTACAATTACAGACACGATTTTATTACTGCAATACGTAGAAATTCGCGGGCAAATGTCGCGGGCAATTAACGTGTTTAAGATGCGCGGTTCCTGGCACGATAATGGGATTCGCGAGTATACAATTAATGCTGACGGTCCTGAAATTACCGATTCCTTTAGTAACTACGAGGGAATCATCAGCGGCTCTCCCAGTCGCGTTAGTACAGATGAAAAAGCAGAGTTATCGCGAATTGTCAAGGGATTTCAAGGTGGCGAACCATAGTTGACTACGATCTTTAACCGAACCAATGCGAAGGTTCTACACTACATTGATATGGTTCGGGGATGTGACAGCTGACCCAATCTGCTTTATCCTGTAGGACACAGCAAATCCCTTGATGAATTAAATTTTCGATCTGGATGCGATACTCCGCGCGATCGCCAGGAAGCCTATAGGTTAGAAAAGTTAAATCGCGATCGTCTACTGCACTAAAAGCACAAGGAATCCGACTGAGGACGTAAGCAATTAACTCTTGCCGCAAATCGGGATTAGCAAAAGCTTGACAGTGAGGATAGGAAGGATAATTATCTAAAACCGCCTCAATTTCTGCTATTAGTGCTTGATGGGTTAAATTAACTAATGTTTTCGGCATATTTCATCCCCCATTTCCCAAGCGAAAGTATATTTTGGTAAAATCTATTTCTTTTGATAGGTGCAAAGCGATCGCTCAATTGTGTAAATCGATTTAGAATGGTGAGTAGAATTATATAAACTCTGTTCTTAAACTCGTTACTAAGTCTGAAAACCCTCTTGCAGCAAATCGCTCTACCTCTCACTTACAATTATTTCAATGCCAAGATTTTCTAGCACGAATCTATACAAAACTCAGTAAAATATTTACTCAGCTTAATATACAAGTGAGTGGAGAAGAGAAAAATTTTAGAAATAATTGACAGAAATTAAAGTTTGAGATTTGTCCAATTTTCTTTAGTTTAAGCTTATTTTTAACTCAAGATTCGCGATCCCCGCTCGGAAATAACATTAAATAATATCTATCTTGAATCGAGATTATTCTAGAGCGATCGCCTGTAAAAAGTTAGATCCAGGGAGCGCTCGCCCCTCTATTTGACGATTAATCTCTGTCGCTGCTGCTATACCGGAATGCATTGCCCCCTCGACAAAATTTCCGCCACACCAATCACCGCAACAAACTAAAGGTAAGTTAGTTTCAGTAGATAAATAAGATTGCACTAAAGGACGACTGGGGAAAGCGTAGCGCCAGCGATGAACTTGTATCCATTCCGGTTTGGCTAACCAGGGAAGCAAACATTCAGAGGCTTTTGCTAATAACTCGTAACCAGCAGCTTGTAAATCGGAAGTTTCTAAATAACGCCGAGCAAAATCCGCACTACTTTGCACGACAAAAACTTCGGAATTACCAGTTTTTTCGACTCGTTTGCTACTATCCCAGCCAACCCAAGCGAGAACGGGATTGTCAACAAAACTCACTGCTTGCCAATCCGGTTGTGGTTCCAATTGAGATGAATATCCAGCCATGACACTCAAACACGGATTAAATTCTACAGAACGCAGTCGATCGCACAACGTAGAAACAGTAGAAAGCTCGGTTAATGGCTCCAATATTGCTAAAGCTTGCGGTGCGGGAATCGCAAAAACAACAGCTTTAGCTATGACTTCTGACGGTCGGTTAGCAGTAGCTTCAGGACGAGCAGATTCTAAAGATAGCTGCCAATGAGAATTATGGTAAGCGATCGCCTCTACCCTTTGAGAACGCCAAACTTCCAAACCTTGTCCTAAAAACTTCGCGATCGCATTCATTCCCGCCGGTGCAACGTAACGGAATTCGGAATTCTCTGTCCAGACTTGAAGAATATGGCGATCGCATAACAATTGGACAAATTGCTGCATTAACTCGCCTTTTGGCTTTAAGTAACAAGTCCCGTGATCGGCGAGAGTATCATGCAAGCGGCGCGTGGCGATTCTGCCTCCCAACCCCCGCGATTTTTCCAAAATTAGCACGTTATATCCAGCTTGGTGCAACTGCTGAGCGCAAACCAAGCCAGCCATTCCAGCCCCAATTATAGCAATGTCGTACATAAGAATAGGGAGTAGGGAGTAGGGAGTAGGGAGTAGTGAGACAAGGAGGATAAGGGAGACAAGTCGCAAGTCGCAATTCACTAACTTCTGACTCCTGGTTCCTGGCTCCTGACTTGGAGAATTCCGACTTCCGCGCCGAACGACTTTTTTCCCTCGCTCCTCGCTCCTCACTCCTCACTCCTAAATTTTGAAATTTGACTTTTGACTTTTGACTTCCCCCTTCCTCTTCACTTTAGAAGTAAAATAGCGATCGTGAGTGACTGTTGCTGGACTTGCGGGAGGACGGGATTTTGGATGAACTGAGAGCGGCATTGGAACTAGCTACGGAAGAAGAATTACAGCATTTAACCCAACTGTTATTTCGCCGTAAGTTTAATCCCCTAGATTACGTTCACACTCCCGAACCAATTGATGTCCAAAGCTTAGACAGAGAAGCGTGGTTAGATACGCTAGAAGAACGATTCCGCTATTTAGCTGCAGATGGAATGACTGTGTTGCGTGGAGACACGAACAAATTTACCTACAGACAAGCTCTGATTCAAGTTTGTCGCTATCTCAAAATTTCTTACTCCACGGCGCTGAGTACCACCGATTTAGAGGTAGAAGTCTTTTTAAATCTCTTAGGACGGACGTGGAAGCGTCTACCTGCCTCAGAAAAGCAACAACTGACAGCACGGGTACAGCGATCGCTAGCAGCGTCTTCCCCGTCACAACCGCTACCGCTAACCATACAAAAAGATCCGATGTCTTTGCTGGTCAAAGGTGGTAGTGCGATCGCCGTTAGCTCGATTATCCAACCAATACTGCTCAAACAGATCGCCCAGCAATTTGCTTTGCATTTTGCCAGCTATCAAATGGCTAAAGAAGCTATCGTTCAAGGTGGTGCAGTTGCAGCAGCTCAGTTTCAAAATTACGTCACGCTGAAAACAGCCCAGCAAGGTATGGCGGTAAGTGCAGCTAGGTATGGAGCAGTAAGGGGAGCATTTACCTTTCTAGGACCGATTATGTGGTCGTGGTTTCTCGCCGATTTGGGTTGGAGGGCAATCTCAACCAATTACGGTCGCGTTATTCCAGCAGTCTTTGCCATAGCGCAAATTCGCCTCACCCGTGCTGAATGTTGGGAAATGGCATAAACAGTCAATAGTTGACGGTCAATGGTCAATGGTTGACTACTATTAACTATTAACTATTAACCATTGACTATTGACAATGACTCTTAAAGACCAACGCCTACACAATGCTTGGAACAGCATCCAATTAGGGCTGCTACTGTTTCCGTTACTACCTTTGGTAGGAGCGATCGCTCTGCTATGGGCACAATTTGTCATTTGGCGAAAACAGTATCGCACAATTTTCCGCAGGCGACTCAATTGGGTACTAATACTCTTAAGTGGATGGTTAGTGGTAATGAGTCTGTTCGCTTATTATCGCCAGGATGCTTGGTTGGGTTTATTTAATTTCGTGCCATTTTTTGGCTTATTTGTAACTTTTAGCGTCTTGTTACAGACACCAGCTCAACTCAGACGATTAGCACAAATCTTAGTATTCACATCCGTACCGATAACGATCGCGGGCTTTGGTCAACTATATTGGGGCTGGGCAACTCCGAAAGCGTGGCACGATATTTTAGTGACATTGGGTTGCGCGATCGTCCCTCAAGGTAATCCGCCTGGTCGAATGACTTCTATTTTTATGTATACCAACGTCCTTGGTGCTTACCTAGCGATCGCTTTTATTCTCTCGGTGGGATTGTGGATTGAAAGTTTTGAAAAGTTGGGAGTCGGGAATCGGGAGTCGAGAGTCGGAAGACAAGGGAAAAAAGGGAGACAAAGGGCATTTAAGAGACTCAGAGCAGCAATTACCAATTACCAATTACCAATTACCAATTACCAATTACCATTGATTTTAGGTTTAGTTGTCGTCGCGAATCTGGCAGCTTTGATTTTGACGAATTCTCGTAATGCTTGGGCGATCGCCGCGATCGCCGCGATCGCTTTTGCGGTGTATCGGGGTTGGCATTGGTTACTGGTGGGAGTGAGTGCGATCTCGACGGCTATTTTTGGCGCAGCTTTTTCACCTCCACCCCTGCAACAATGGCTGCGGCTTATCGTTCCCGCTTACTTTTGGCAGAGGTTAACAGACCAACTCTACGTTCGTCCAGAAGCAACGCTGAGAACGACACAGTGGCGGTTTGCCTGGAATTTGACCCTACAGCGCCCTTGGACGGGTTGGGGGTTGCGGAATTTTCAACCTCTCTACATGGCACAAACGCAAACTTGGATGGGTCACCCACACAATCTATTTCTGATGCTGACAGCGGAAATTGGTCTTCCAGCAACCATCATTTTTTGTGCTTGGATCGGCTGGATTCTGTTTCAATCGATTCAATTCTTAGCTAAGAGATCTCCCGACTCCCGTACGGGCGGGTTTCATCAAAAAATTATTCCTTCTTTGACAAATATCCCGAATAAACCCGCCCCTACCAACTCCCGACTCTCGCATAACAGCGATCGCCTCATTGTTTTCACTTATCTAGTGGCTGTTTGTGCTTGTCTGCTTTTTAACACTACAGATGTCACTATATTCGATGCCCGTCTCAATACTCTGTTCTGGATTCTGTTGGCAGCGATCGCTGGAGTTACACAGCGCTTTCAAGAGCCGCTTCTACCTTAAGACTGGAAATTTTTACCTTAATTTACATCCTATCGTCTCGAAATTATAAAATTAGTATAATAAAATACAATTTGCCTGCAAGTAGAGCCATAGTATCTATCAATGTCCATACATTGATATAGCTGCTGTAAAGCATATATCTGCACGAAATAATTTCTCCACTTATGACAACACAATTTAATCGGCGGAAGTTTTTACTGTACGGTTCTGCTACTTTGGGAACCAGTATCTTATTAAAAGCTTGTGCAAATTCGCCTACGACTGAATCAAGTCCCAATGGAACTGCATCGCCATCAGCTGCCAATGTCAGCACGGCTGCTGCTAGTGGAGATGGAATCAAGGTAGGTATTTTACACTCTCTTAGCGGTACGATGGCGATTAGTGAAAAGAGTGTTGTAGATGCAGAAATGCTAGCACTTGACGAGATCAATGCTGCTGGCGGCGTATTAGGAAAGAAAATTGTTCCCATTACTGAAGATGGTGCTTCCAACTGGGATACTTTCAGAGAAAAAGCCAACAAGTTAATTGACGAAGATAATGTCGTTGCTGTGTTTGGCTGTTGGACTTCTGCTAGCCGCAAAAACGTGTTAGAAGTATTTGAATCTAAAGATCATATGCTCTGGTATCCAGTGCAGTACGAAGGACAAGAGTGTTCTAAAAATATTTTCTACACTGGTGCAGCACCAAACCAACAAATCGAACCATCAGTAGATTGGCTGTTGCAAAATAAAGGGAAAGAATTCTTTTTAGTTGGTTCCGATTACGTTTTTCCCCGTACTGCTAACACTGTCATCAAAGCGCAATTAGCAGCAAAAGGTGGCAAAGTTGTCGGTGAAGATTATTTACCACTTGGCAACACAGAAGTTACACCAATTATTACAAAAATTAGGCAAGCTTTACCTAATGGTGGCATCATCTATAACACTTTGAATGGAGACAGCAATGTAGCTTTCTTCAAGCAACTACAAGGTGCTGGCATGGGTCCAGATAAATATCCTTCCATGTCTGTCAGTATTGCGGAGGAGGAAGTCAAAGCAATAGGTCCAGATTATTTGAAAGGTCACTACGCCGCTTGGAATTATTTCCAAACAGTTGAGTCGGCTGCTAATAAAAAGTTTGTCGAAGCCTTTAAGAAGAAATACGGCGAAGATAGAGTTACAAATGACCCCATGGAAGCTGCATATATCGCGGTTTACCTGTGGAAACAAGCAGTAGAAAAAGCTGGTACGGCTGACGATTTAGCTAAAGTCAGAACTGCTGCCTACGGACAAACCCTTGATGCACCAGAAGGTAAAATCACTCTAAATAAGAATCATCATATCTCTAAAGTAGTCCGAATTGGTGAAGTGAGAGACGATGGTTTGTTTGAGATCGTTTACTCTTCCGACAAGGCAGTTGCACCGCTTCCCTGGAATCAATTTGTCAAAGAAACTAAGGGATATAGCTGCGATTGGTCAGACCCCAACAAAGGCGGAAAATACAAGTCAGCATAAATACTTGTCAGCTAACAGTTGTTAGTTGTCAACTACAGCGAAACTATTGACGAGCGGAAAGTTTTGTTTTTCATAAACAATCGCGATCGCCGCTCGCCATCAAACTGTTTAATAGTAGCTGGTAGAAAGTAGAGACGTTACATATAACGTCTCTACTTTGATAACTGATAACTGATAACTGACAACTGATAACTGAATCGGGGGAAGCGTGTTAATCGGATTATTTGACGGTTTATTTAACGGTATTAGTATCGGTTCCGTGCTATTGATTTCAGCACTAGGGCTAGCGATCGTATTTGGACTTATGGGTGTAATCAACTTGGCACATGGCGAGTTGATGATGCTAGGAGCATACACGACTTTTGTAGTCCAAGCAGGCTTTAAAAAATTGGGCGAACCTTGGTTCGATTTTTATATCTTTTTCGCTCTCATATTTGCTTTTTTAGTCGCTGCTGGGGTGGGAGTCATTTTAGAAAGAGGAGTCATTCGCTATCTTTATGGCAGACCGTTAGAAACCCTACTAGCAACTTGGGGTGTAAGTTTAATCTTGCAACAGTTCGTGCGCAGCGTGAATTGGGTACTGGCAATTGGAATAGTTGTATTTTGTCTATTATTTTTCGGCAGTTTGTGGATCGTCCAGCGTCGTTCGGACTTCGATCGCATTCGGAATTGGTTTGTACTAGTGATGCTGCCTTTATCTTTAGGGATTGCGATCGCGGTTGGCAATACTTTGAGTCAAACTTACAAACTCGCAGTGAATCAACCTTGGTTTGGGGCGCAGAACGTGGATGTTTCCGCACCGAGATGGCTGCGTGGCGGTTTACCTGTAGGTGGGTTTCAATTGCCGTATGCCAGATTATTTATCATTGCGCTGACAATTATTTGCGTCATTGGAGTTTATCAATTCTTGCAACGCACTGCTTGGGGGTTGCGAATTCGTGCTGTAACACAAAATCGTAGCATGAGTGCTTGCTTGGGCATTCCGACTCAAAAAGTTGATGCCCTCACATTTGCCATTGGTTCGGGACTGGCTGGAGTAGCTGGATGTGCGATTAGCTATCTCGGTTCTGTGGGACCAAATACAGGACAGAACTACATTGTCGATACATTTATGGTGGTGGTGGTCGGTGGTGTTGGTAAATTAGTCGGCACAATTGTAGCCGCATTAGCAATTGGTACGGTAAATTACCTAGTTGGTTCTGGAACTCTAGCAATCCTCACAGCGCCCATCCCACCTTTATCTGAGTTCTTTACCTTTTTTGCCACTACGAGTATGGCGAAAGTTATGGTATTTGCTTTAATTATTGCCTTTCTACAAGTGCGCCCAGGGGGAATTTTCCCACAGAAAGGACGGACTGTGGATGCTTAATCAGGGAGCAGGGAGCAGGGAGCAGGGAACAGGGAGTAGGGAGCAGGGAGCAGGGAACAGGGAGCAGTTAATTTCACTTACGACTTACGACTACTCACTACTGACTAAATACAAATGACGAATGACAAATGACAAATGACCAATTAGCGATAGGAAGACGAGGTTTAGTGCGAGGTAAGAAGCGATCGCTCTTAATTGAAGCAGGTATAATAGGCGCGCTCGCTATCTTATTAATTTTTATCATTCCAGCTTTAATTTCCCCATTTCGCCTCAATTTGTTAGGACGATTTTTATCTCTGGCAATTGTCGCTTTGGGCATAGATTTGATCTGGGGATACACGGGGTTACTCAGTTTAGGTCACGGTATCTTTTTTGGTTTGGGTGGATACGCGATTGGAATGCATTTGAAACTCCAAGTCCCCCAAGGCGAACTTCCTGAATTTATGGGACTTTACGGCGTTACCGAACTACCTTGGTTTTGGCATCCATTTCAAGCTTTTCCCTTTGCTTCGGCTGCTGTCGTACTGATTCCTGGGATCTTGGCTGCCTTGTTGGGCTATTTGGTCTTTCGCAATCGCATTCGTGGCGTTTATTTTTCGATCTTGACTCAAGCAGCAACCATCGTTTTTTTCAACTTTTTTAACGGACAGCAAAAACTATTTAACGGTACGAACGGATTAGTTAACTTCAAAACTCTTTTGGGCGCAGCAGTAGGAGCGCGACCGACGCGATTTAGCTTTTACGTCCTCACGGTGCTGTTACTCATTGCTACCTATGCCTTATGTCGCTGGTTAACTAGCGGACGCTTCGGACGGCTGCTGGTAGCGATTCGGGATGATGAGAGTCGAGTTCGCTTTTCCGGTTACGACCCGACAGAATTTAAAGTGCTGGTCTTCGCAATTTCAGGGGCGATCGCGGGGATTGCTGGGGCAATGTATACTCTCCAAAGCGGCTCTGTATCTCCAAGAGCGATGGATGTTGCCTTCTCAATTGAAATGGTCATTTGGGTAGCAATTGGCGGACGTGGCAGCTTAGTAGGCGCAGTTGCAGGGGCATTGCTCGTCAACTATGCCAGAAGTTTTTTCAGCGAACAATTTGCCGAGATCTGGCTATTTTTCCAAGGGGCGCTATTTTTAATCGTTGTGACCGTGCTACCCGATGGTATTGTCGGTTGGTTGCGTAGTTCTGACTTGTTACGGCTAGGTCAACGTCGGCAGCTATCAACTTATCCTGAAATTGAAGTCAATCCAGAAGTGCAAAGCGAACGGCAGGAGATAGAGACGAGGAGTGAGGAGTGAGGAGTGAGGGGACAAGGGAGAGGGGAGAGACAAGGGAGACAAGGGAGAGGGGGGAAGAAAATTCGCCCTTGTGTCCTCCCACACTTTCCACACCACTCACTACACCCCACACCCTACACCCTACACCCTTTCTTCACTGACAACTGATAACTGAAACAGGGGGTATCAAGTGGGCGAAAAAATTTTAGAAATAGAAGATGTTACGGTCAGCTTTGACGGATTTAAGGCACTGAAAAATCTTAATTTTAGTTTAGACAAAGGTGAATTAAGAGTTATTATTGGTCCTAATGGAGCAGGAAAAACAACATTTCTGGACGTGATTACAGGGAAGACAAAACCAACTCAAGGACGGGTATTGTTCAAAGGAAAAAACTTGCGATCGCTCAAAGAACATCAAATTGCCCGCATGGGTATCGGTCGCAAATTTCAAACGCCTAGAATATATCTCAACTTAACTCCACGAGAAAATCTAGAACTCACTTGCAATCAACAAAAAAAGCTTTGGTCAACTTTATTTGGTAAACCTAAGAGTGCGGAACGCCAAACCGTATCTGGGTTATTAGAAACAATTGGACTAACTGCAAATGCAGATCTACCTGCGTCAAAACTATCCCACGGAGAAAAACAGCGTCTAGAAATTGGAATGCTGGTAGCGCAATCGCCAGATTTATTATTAGTTGACGAACCTGTGGCAGGGTTAACCGATGAAGAAACCGAAAATGTAGGGAATTTACTCTTAGCGTTGGCTCAAAGTCATTCCATTATGGTGATCGAACATGATATGGAATTCGTGCGTCAGATTGCGCGTAAGGTAACAGTATTACATCAAGGTTCAGTACTGTGTGAAGGTAACATTGACGAAGTACAAAACGATCCTCGCGTGATTGAAGTGTATCTGGGACAGGAAGTAGAACACAAGCAGGGAGCAGGGAGCAGGGAGTAGGGTGCAGGGAGGCAAGAGAGCTGAGGGAGCTGAGAGAGAAAAACCACGCACCACGCAACTACCAACTACCAACTACCAACTACCAATTACCAATTACCAAAAATAAAATATGAATCCTACCACAGACGCGATCGCCTCATCATTCGATTCTGCTGCTGCCCAAAAACCAGTGTTACAAGTTACTGGATTGAATGTTTATTATGGCGAAAGTCATATTTTACGCAACGTAGATATTAGCGTCCCAGAAGGACAAATGGTTTGTTTGATCGGGCGCAACGGTGTTGGAAAAACGACGCTGCTAAAAACAATTATGGGTTTAATTAAACCTCGTAGCGGCGCAGTGACTTTTGCCGGACAGCCGATAACTTTGAAGTCTCCAGATAAACGAGCAAAATTAGGAATTGGTTACGTTCCTCAAGGGCGAGAAATTATTCCTCGCTTAACAGTAGAAGAAAATTTACTGCTAGGTTTTGAAGCACTACCCCAAGGTAGGAAGGGCGATCGAAAGATTCCCGATCGCATTTTTTCCTTGTTTCCCGTCTTGAAAACAATGCGATCGCGGATGGGCGGTGACTTAAGCGGCGGACAACAGCAACAACTCGCGATCGCCCGTGCCTTAATGGGAAATCCCCGTCTACTCGTACTAGACGAACCGACTGAGGGGATTCAACCTTCAATTATTTTAGAAATAGAGGCAACAATTCGTGACATTATCGCCACAACTGGAATTTCCGTTCTGTTGGTAGAGCAACACCTACATTTTGTCCGCCAAGCCAACCGTTACTATGCGATGCAAAAAGGCGGAATTGTCGCATCTGGTACTACCAGCGAACTCAGTCAGGATGTCATTCAGCGATTTTTGGCAGTCTAGGTCGTAAGTCAAATGACAAATGACAAATCTCTACTTAGCAGGCTTAGGGGCTTTCCAAGCTGCGTACAATTCGAGAGGAATGCTTCTGAGGGTGGGTCGCACTAGAAATAAGATACCGTAGCTGGCAACCAGCAAACTCAAACTGATGTAAAACGGTAACCAGGGACCAGCAAGTAAGGGGATTGCTGTCGCGATAATTAAACAGATCGCATCCCCGTAATCCGGTACACCACATAATTTGGTGATGGAAAAATGCAGCGCCAAAAAACTAGGTAAGGCAAATAATTCTGCCACGCCATAACCCCAAGCTCCTAACACTGGTAGTAGCAGCCAAGCAGCTAGCCAAAACAGACTAATGTAGATGGCGTTAAACCGAGCCACGTCGCGGTTGTGACCTGCGGCATATAACGCCGAGATATGCATGTTAAATACCGTGTAGAGTAATGTTGCTAGAGCAACGAATGTAAAGACTTGGGTGCTAGGTAGCCAACTTTTGCCAAACATTAAAGGGACGATCCAATTAGCACAGCAAGAAAAGATAGCAAACACTGGACCGACCAGCAGACCTTGATAGATAATCCCACGACTGATGGCGCGGCGCAATGCATCAGTATTGCCAAGTAATTTGGCAAGAGTGCTGATGGAAAGCCGAGCGATCACGATTCGCAGCATTCCCAACTGATCGGAAAGACGGATGGCAATCCCGACTATTCCAGCCGCTTCTAACCCACCTAGACGGCTCACAACTAGGGGGACGGTGAGAGTTTTAAAATTCCAAATTAAATTAGACCCGGAGTAAGCCAGACCGCTACGCAGTGCAGAACTGATGAATTGCGGTTGCCAGCGCCAACGCCACGCGATCGGATAGCAAACAGAAGCCATCACCGCTAGTAGCGTAAACTGAACGACAAAACCAGTGATTGGTCCCCAATAGCCCCAATTTAGTAGGACGAGCGGTACGGAGATTGCATAGTTAGATACCTGTGCCAAAGTTTCAATTAAACCAACTTGGGGGAAACGCAGTTCTCGCTCCATCATTGCGATCGAGGCACTAGCTACCATTTCTAACCAAATGACGGGAACTAGCCACCGCAGTACTTCGACTAGCACGCTTTGGCCCGTCCACACACCCACTAGAGGCGTAGCAAACCACAGCAGCAGGCACAGCCCGATTCCTGCCGTATTGTAAAACGCTAAAATCTGCTCTGCGGCATCTTTCGGTAAAGTGGGTTGGCGGATCGAGTAGACATCTAAACCGCATTTTGCCGTCCAGAAAGTAAAGTAAAGAATAAATGCAGCCGAGACAACTACGCCATAATTTTCTGGTCCTAAGACGCGAGCAATTACCAGCACGCTGACTAATGAAAGCGCTGATGCTGCTAACTGTCTAATAGTTAGATAAATACCTCCTTGGAGGACTTTGTTTTTGAGAGCTTTGAGAGATTGGTTGGTATGCATTAATTCTTGGTTTTAGACGGTAGTTCGTCGCCGTCCGGAACTCGAACTACTTGAAGCATAAGTTACAAGCAAAACTTAACCCGTACTGAGAGGAACTGAAAGCCGATCTCTGAGGTTCGAGATTCGCCGCCGCAGAGCATGAAATACTGCCAAGATGCGATTGTAGCCATCAGTACCACACCAGCGCACGATCGCAATTGCTACACTCAGGCGAACGTACTCTTTAGAGTACCGCAGTTGAGGGGAATAGGCGATCGCGGTGGTACGAAATTGAATCGCTTGTTTGTAATCCTTGGTTTGAGTTTGCAGGCATTTCCAAGCAAGGGTTAAGTTTACCAAGCCATAGCAACGGTCTTTTAAATCTTGTAGTTCTGGCAATTTAGATTGAAATGCTTTGTCCAGCACTGTATAAAAACATTTCTCCACCCGCTGCCAGTTTTTAGACATGCTGTTCGAGTACTGGCGATAGTACACTAAAGGTTCCTCGATCGCCCCAAAATTATAGCGAGCGGCAATTCGCAAACACATATCCCAGTCGCCAACGTGGGATAAGGTCGTGTCGAATACCCCTACAGTTTCAAAACAACAACGGCGCATCATAAACGAACTGCCAGATTCCGTAATATTGCGCTGTACGAGTTGCTGCCAGACATCACCCTGGTCGCGATTAGCAAAGATTCTGCCCGTAGGTCTACCTTCGGGATCGATTAATGCTGTCCAAGTATACACTAAGCCGACTTCTGGATGTTCGTCCAAATAGCGGACTTGTTTAGCTAACTTGGTTGGATGCCACAAGTCATCTGCATCGAGGAATGCTATGTATTCTCCTTGCGCCAGAGCAATACCTGTATTGCGTGCGGCACAAGTACCTTGATTGGCTTGAGTTATCGATTGGACGCGCCGATCTTGGATCTGACTTACCCATGCAGCAGTATTATCCGAACTACCATCATCAACGATGAATACTTCAAAATCAGTAAACGTCTGTTCCAGCACGCTGTCTAAAGTTGCTGGTAAATAGGTGATGGAATTGTAGGCTGGAATAATGACTGAAACTTTAGGCATGTTGTTAAATTTCAACTTGGTCAATTATGATTCTTACGCTAGAGTATTTCTTTTCAGTTCGTCTAGATATCGAAAATACATAATAGCCAATTGAAATCATTTTTTGACTTGATGCGATCGCTTCGATCTTCATAACAAGGAGCAGCGATCGGGCAACGTCTCTTCACAGATGAACAAGTCTTAGCACAAGCACGAGCTCGTCATTAATTGACTTGTCTTTATCTCGCTTTTTACGATAAATCGATATATTGCTATGCAGATATTAGTTAATAATTTGGCTTTGAAATGTATCGAGATAGAGCGCGATCGCATTAAATTGCTATAGCTGCAAATTCAGGGAAAGATTCTGCTTTGCAGCTATCTTTGGTTTCGATCGGGTAAGATATACCATTGTATGGTAAAGCTCTTTTAAAAAGAGCTAGCTTGAGCGCCTTTATATTGAGCCAGCAATTCTCGATCTGAAACAGTGCGATCGCTTTTCGTACCGAGAAAATAGAAACCAGATGCCGCATCATATGTTCCGGCTCGGTCAATTAATATGTAGTCGAAATACTTCAACCAAAAACTAGTGAACCTTGCTACTGTCTTTACTAAAGCTCTAGCAAGGGATGACTTGACAAAGCTCAACAGAAAATACTGATAGCTCCAAGCGAGTGCCATTCCCGTACCGCAAACTGGACCGCTGGCGATTTCGGCGAAATTTCTAAATAAACGCTGATGTCCCAAGTGGGTAAAGCGAGTAAAATCATATCTCCCCAAGTGGACTTGCTGCATGAAAGGAGTCTCGGAATAAACAACTCCTTCTGGTTTGAGAACGCGATGTACCTCTGCGACACACCGATAAGGATCGACGACGTGTTCGAGGACGGCTTGAATGACAACTCCATCAAAGGAATTGTCTGCAAAAGGGAGGCTGTGAGCGTCGCAGATAATTGAGACATCCGCGCCAAAGGCAACATCTGTTTCTACAAGTTCTAAGTCAGGAGTGGAATATAGGGGTTCCATTCCTTGACCTCTGATGCTACTACCAACAACTAACACTTTTGGACGGGAATGACGTTGCTGAAGTAGGGCAACAAATTTTTGATAGTTTTGCTTGCCTTTAAGATTTAAATGAATACTGGGAATTAAATTAATGAGCTGTCTTTCCCATAGAGATTTTGGTTTGAGAGTTGTATTGTCTATATCGAGATAATCGCCGATCGCAAACACGCTTGCCTCATCGTCAATCAGTATAGGGATGCCATTCACGATGGGGAAACAAGCCTGACACATATCGTTCGTACATTTGAGTTGAGGCTCGTCCAATTCTAATTGAGAGGAACAAACTGGACAACGCAACAATTCTTGTGTTTCCTCAGATAAACGCAGGTACGAAGGAGTACTGCTAGCAGTTGATAAGGAAATGGGAGATTGTGTTTTCACGGATTCATTTTGAATGAGGATTAATTTTTCACTTCGATAGCAGTCTCCATCGTCAACAGCATCGCGCGATCGCCTGCACTGCGATCCTTCCGCTCTTGCCAGTTCCAGCCTGCTATACCCATTACAGTCCACCAGTAAAAGTAAAAAGCCGTACCGCTCCAAACATTATCTGTTGCCATACCCAAGGAAGTTGCAATCAGTAGAGCTAGCAAACTCCAGCAAAAATTCCAGCGATCGCTACCTTTGGGAGCTTGTCGCAGCAGTTGGAGCAGTCGGATCGCCTGTGCCACCAAGAGTGCCACAAACGTTACCAAACCGATAATACCTCCTTCTACTAAAGCGCGAATGTAGTCGTTGTGCGGTACTAAATTATACGGACTCAAGTAAACGCCCGTACCAAGTCCGTAGCCAAACCAAGGTTCGTACAGCCATGCGCGTAAAAGATAATACCACTGGGCAATCCGCCAGTTAAAACTGTTGTAGTCGGAAAACGACATGACGATCGCCCGCGAAATGTCGATATCTGGGTTCAGTAGTGGTGTATTGGCAATTCCATCCAGGCGGCTGCGTCCGTAATCCGTACTGGCAAATAGAACTATAACCAACAGCAGTAACATGATGCCACCAAGGGCATTATAAAATTTCAACCTGGGGGCGATCGCAATTCCTAGAGCAGTCATGAGCATGACTAAACCAAAAATTGCCCCAGTACCGACGTAGAGATTTGCCATTAAAAATAAGAGAATCAACCACATCCAGCGTGGTTTGTTTCCCCGTAACAGTTGCCAGAAAGCCAAACAAATAAAAAGTAGTAAATAAAGTACGAAATTATTCGGATGGGCAAACGTGCTATTGATTCGCGTACCCGAGACAACCTCTGCTGGTACGAACTGACTGACAACCTCTGGCTTTTTCAGCGCCAGGATAGATGGTAGCAAGAAATTGGCATATTTCTGCAACATACCGACAATTATCGGCGGAATTAACGAAAAAAAGAGCAGCGCGATTATCTTTTGCGGCGCGACTCTATCTTTCATCTGCATGACTAATAGATAGACCATTGCCCAAGAGAATAAGCGCGTCCACTCTCTGACGTTATCTACTAGGTAGGGTGAGGCATCCAATCCCAAGCCTCCCAAGATGCACAGTACAGGCCACAAACCTTGCAGCATTACCCACGCCAACAAAAACCACCAAAACCAATCTGTCTGTATGGTGCGTCGTTCTAAGAACGCAGCGGCGACGTAGAGTAATGTTAAAGCCGCTAGTCCTAGCGCAAATAATGCAGGGATTTGCTGCGCCGAGAAGATATCCAGCGAACTGCGAAGAATTAACAGGGCGATCGCCGTGCGTTCAAAATCAGCAAAGAAGTTGATAATAATCGCAAAAGCGACCACCCCAGCAAATAGATAAACAGGCTGAGCAGCTACCAGGATGCCCGCAGCTAGCCCTACCAAGACACCCGCCACGCCGATCCAAAAAGAGACCTGTGAAGCAGGCAGGTAGCTGGTGGCTAACCTTCTGATTTCATTTCTCACGTTCATAACACCTGGTTTTAGCAGCTAGTTCTAGGAAACATTGGTCAGAGTCTTGTAGCTTTGGAAAGCATAACGGTAGTACTTATCGATTTGAGGATCGATCCCGTTGACGGCAACTCCCAAGATCTCGACTCGTTTCGCCCTGAGTTCTGCTACTGCTTGCGTGAAGATATCCCTTTGAGTAAAGCTCGGACGGGCAACTAGGAGTAGTTTTTCGCCGTTGCCGCACAAGCTCACGGCATCGACGCAACTCGTCACGGGGGGAGTGTCTATGACGATCAGGTCGTATTGAGTCGCAGCAGCGGCGATAACTTGCTGAATCTGCCTGGATTCAAATAATTCCGAAGGATGGCTGCGAGGTCTGCCGCTGCATAGAACTTTTAATTTGTCAATACCCGTAGTTTGAACGGCTTCTGCCAAGGCTAGCTTACCCTGCGCCACTTCTGCAAGACCTGGTTTGGCGGCAAGTTTAAATAGTTTGTGTTGTGTCGGACAACGCAAGTCGGCATCAATGAGTAAGGTGCGGCGCGATAGGGTGGCGGCGACTGCGGCAAGGTAGGAAGACACCAAAGATTTGCCTTCACCAGAAAGAGCGCTGCTGATGACGATAACTTTAATATCCTCGTTGGCAGAAAATTCTGAGGATCTCAGCAGGCTGCGATAGGATTCTAGAATCGCTGGCTCTTGCATCAAAGCATCAGCGTATTCTTTGCCCCTAACTTCTGGTGAGATGACAGGCAGCACCCCCATGATGGGAACTTCTACCAGGCTACCTGCTTCTGTAGCATTGCGTAGCGTGCCGTCGAGTCCTTCTTGTAACAGCACAGTCCCGAGGGCTAGCGTACCTCCAGCTACGGTGGCAAGTACCAAAACGATCGCGGGATTGGGCCAAGTCGGCAATCTGGGCGGCTCGGCAAGGTCAACCGGTCGCAGATTGCTGACTTTTTGCGCTTCGGCAATCCGTGCTTCTTCTAACTTGCGTTGCAAAAACTCTAGGGAGGTTACTGCTTCTTGACGTTGCCGTACCAAGGCGGCTAATCCTTGTTCGCGGATTGGCAGTTGGTTCAGACGTTCTTGAAGGGTAGCGCGATCGCGACGAATTGCTGCGAGTCTACCTTCTAATGCTGAAGCCTCAACTTCTCCAGTAATTAATTGCGTGGCAAGATCTTGGCTTAACTTGTCAGTAGCGGCGTTGGGAGTGTTAGCTGCTGGGTTACCAGTCTCGCTACCAATTTTTTGCTGATAGAGGGCGCGGGCTGCATCCCGTTCTTCTATTAAATTCAGCAGTGGTGGGCTGTCGGCTTTATATTTCGCTTGAGCGCTAGCAACTTTTGCTTCTAACTCTACTAATTGCGTGCGTAGTGCTTGCAGTTGCTCGTTTTGTCCGCTGCGAACGGTGGCGTAGGTATTTTTTAAGGTGCTACTATCTGTCACCTGTTCTAGCGAACTATTGCGTGCCTTGACTTCTTGCAGTTGGGCAAGCGTAGTGCGTTCCTGTTCTTCTATCTGGGCTAGACTTTCGACTATACTCGTCGTCTGGGCGTTGTCCCGTCCTTGGTCGTCGGCGATCGAGACAATTCCCTGCGATTGCTTGTACTGCGATAGCGTTGCTTCTACTTGGGCAAGCTGGGCGCGTTTTTTCGGAACTTCTACTGCTAAGAATTGCCGTGCCGAGCCAGCCTCGCGCCGAATCACTGCCGTATCCTCGTTAATCATGGCTTCTGTTAAAGCATTGAGCAGTTTAGCCGCGATTAAGGGGTCTTTGTTGCTGTATTTAATTTCCAGGATGCTAGTCGCCGGGACGGTTTTAACTTTTAACTGCTTTCTTAGTTCTTCTACCGTTGGTGGTTCTGCGTTACTATCGCGATTATTTGCCGTATACGCTTCGTAAATTGCTTGACGTAAAACCTTTTGGGAAAGGGCGAGTTCCGCTTGGGTAGCGACTGGGTTGGAGTCAAGTCGGGCTGATTCTTGAGTCAAATCGCGTCCTGTTTCTCCAGCTAGGCTCAATTGTTTGCCATCAAGCATTAGCCGCGCTTCTGCTTCGTAAGTCCTGGGGGCAAATATAAGATAGACCAGCGCACCAAGCATCACTGAGATGAAGGTGGCTAAAGCGGGCAAGCGCCGCCGATAAAAAATTGTCGGTAAAAGCGCGTATTTCTGTTCCATCACAACACCTTCATCTATCAGCCTGTTGGTTAACGTGTTTAGCGACTTATTTTTTCTGAAGCTTGAACGGGAGGGGTAGTAGCCAGTTGCTTGGCAACACTGGGGCGGATTGTTGTTGTCTGATTCAGTGTTTTGTACACGTTCAGAGTTTCAGTAGTAATATCATCCCAGTTATGGTGCTGCTGAACGTATTTTTGCGCTCGATTTGCCATTGCAGCCAGTGCTTCGGGATGGGCGATCGCTCGCTCTAAAGTCTGGGTGCAGTCTGTTACGTCGCCAGCCCCGAACAGCAATCCCCGATCTTGAGCAATTAATTGCTGGTGGGCGGGAATATCGCTGGCGACAACTGGTACGCCTTCTTGCATGGCTTCTAGCATGGCTAGGGGTAGTCCTTCCAAATCAGAAGGGAGAGTAAAACATCCCGCCCCACGCACGATTTCTGCTAGTTTTTGCCCCCGGAGTTCTCCTGTAAAGACAATGTTAGGGTTGTTATTAGCGAGTTCTGATAGCTCGGTGGCAAAGGCATTAGTATCGCTTGTCCCGCCGACGAGAACGAGTTTCCAGTCACGCGGCTTTAGCTTTTGGAAAGCTTGAATTAGCAAGTCTGGACGCTTTTCCGGTACGAGTCTGCCGACATAGGTAATATATTTGCCTGGAGTCAGTCCTAAGGAAGTACCGTAGGCAAAACTACCATCTGTAGGAGCGTATCTGGCAGGTCCGTTAGGGATGTAAACCGTGTCGCGATTGTATGTCTGTTTGAAATAGGTGCGCAGTTCGTCAGAGACGACGACAATTCCATCCGCAAATCGTGCTGCGGCTCGTTCGCCTGCATATAAGATGCGGCTGGAGATTTTACCCCACTTTGCTCGCTGCCAATCTAAGCCCTGGCAGGTGACAACGACTTTGGCAGTGGAGGCAAATTTCGGCAACCAGCTAAATACCGAGGGTCCGAGAGCGTGGAAATGAATGATGTCGTATTGACTACCACTTGCCGCGATCGCCCCTAGTAGGGAGGTGAAAAAGGCATCTGCTCCTCTTAGCTGCAAACAGGGCAAGGAAATAACTCTCACCCCTTTATACTTATACTGTTCCAGCCAGGAAGAACCTAGATAAGAGGAGCGGGCAAACAGGTCTACGGAATGATTGCGTTCCACCATACGGGGATACATTTCCTGGCAGTAATGTTCGATACCACCCTGGTTGGCGGGCAATCCTTTAGCACCAATAACGGCTATTCTCATGCAAAGTGTGTCTGTTAAATCTACGTGTGTTTGGGTATAAAGCCAGTCGTCTCTAGATTGGCTTAGAAGACTAGCTGGCTTGCTGCATTCAATTTGTCGATCTTTTTTGTCCTTACTCGTTCCAATGAGTCAATTGTTGAATCTTGAGCTTTCCCTTAGAAACTATGGGCGAGGCAAATTTTGTTGGCTAGTATAAGAGTGGACTCCTGATGTTTACGTGTGTTTGGGAGCCTAGCGGTCTTTAGATTGGCATCGGAGACCGCTTCTTTTGCCACAGGTGCGGCAAGTTGATTCGGGTCGTATCTTATCCCTGTCATACTTCCTCATCCATAGGTTGACCAGCTAGACATAACTTGTAGACACACCAGATGCTAACTGACGCTGTTCCCAGCGCACCCACATATTTTGATACACATCACTGATAATTTGACGCACCCCGTATGGTGCAGCAGCCCGCACGCAAGCTTCGATTGTATAATTTTTATCTCGCGAAAGGATCTGACTTATGGCAGAGGCGATCGCTTCTGGTGTACGCTCCTGACAGACGATACCGCTACCTGAACTCAGTAATTTAGGTGTTTCTCCACAATCTGTAGTGACTACTGGCGTACCGCAAGCTAAAGCCTCTAATGCTACTAGCGGTAAGCCTTCGTAGGCGCTCGTTAACACAAAAGCGCTACAAACTTGTTGCAGCTTTGCGAGTTGGGTTGGTGGAACCGCGCCTAACAGAGTCACTTGCTGAGATAGATCTAATCGAGCAATCTCTGCTTTTACCGTCTCGGCTAGTTCTCCCGCACCAGCAATTAAGAGGTGAACGTTTGGCTGCTGCATAGCAAACAGCGATCGCACCAGCAGTACGGGATCTTTTTGGGGATGCAAGCGTCCGGCAAACAATAAAAAACGAGTATCGTAAGAGAATCCCATTCGCGCTGCTAAAGCGCGTCTTCCTTCCTCTCGTTGCTCGGGAGAAAGCGGATAAAATACTCCATTATCTACCGGATTTTTGATGTATTTGATTCGTTCGCTTAATTTAGCATAACGCTGTTGATAAAGCTTGACTGATTCCGTATTACACGATAAGATTTCGGCGAATTGCTTTATTAATAGTCCTTCTAGCGCAAAATAGCCTGCCGGAAAATATCGCCATAAGATTGCCTTCTTGTTATCCTTAGCAGTCATTTGCTGGCGAATATCGTTGTGAATAAAAAGAGTCTTATCTCCCTGCCAATTAAGAGAGGCTAGCGTTGGTTCGATTCGATGAAAGTGCATAAAATCTGAGGCGAAGTTATGCTGCAATAACGCTACGGTGTATTTTACCGTGGTCGGCAGCAAACCTCTAACATCATCATTATCTACGGTAAGCAAAGGGAAAAACTGGATCGCCCTTCCCTCCAACTCTGCTTCTTGCCACTTTCGGGAAGAGAAATTAGCTCGATCTGAAGTTCCTACAACTCTGACATCAAACTCGCTAGCAGCATATTTGATAAAGTATCGAATGACGGTTTGAATGCCTCCTATGCTGGGAAACCAGGGATTAAACTGATAAAAAATGGTTAAAACTGGTTTTCGCATTCTAGTTTGCTTCAGAAACTGAATTTTTCGTCTATTTTACTTGGCGTTATAAAATTTATACTAATTTAATACATTAGGTCAAGTTAAAAACGTCACCTACTCGATCGGCACTCGTTATTTTTCGCTCTGCTGCAATCTCTCTGCCATGCCTTTTGCCTTACGGCTAACTTTGCTGCTACAAAACATGACAGAATTTTGAAGGTTTCTCAGTCTAAATGAACTGTAACAGCAATGAATAATCTAGTATCCAGCGAGAGGTGTTTTCTGGAAACGGATCGTCTAACAGTTTCGGGGTTACGTGCTTTCGTGTTTGAGAGCGGACAGGTTGAAGACTGAAATTAACAATATTTTTAGTTCATGTAGATTTATACTAGATTTGCCGTACCAGAAGCAATCCATTATTGATTAATATTTTTAAACTGAGAGCCGCTACTACTGGCAAAAGTACTTGTTTAGCTTATGTCTAGCTAAAAATGGATGGGCTGCATCAAATTATCTGAAATCAAGTGAAACAACTAGCAAAAGTGAGTCCAACTACCTTGGGAGTGGCTCCATTGCACGGTTAGGTCGTTAAGATAGAAGACTGGTTTTCGCATGTACTAACTCTTTTGAGTTGAGTGACATCATATGCCCTCTACTAGACAGTTTCCGCGTCCGTTTCCCTGGTTAGCGATCGCTATGGTTGCAGTGTTTGCATTCAGCGCTGGCTTGCGGTTTTGGCAATTGAGTCGATTCAATACACTAGTTTTTGATGAAGTGTATTATGCAAAATTTGCGAACAACTATCTGACGCAAACACAATTTTTTAACGCCCATCCACCACTTAGTCAATACATTATCGCGATCGCAATGTGGTTGGGCGAACACATGCCGATCGACCGAGATATAGTTAACGGACTGACGGGTTCTTTGCATTCTCCTTGGAGTTATCGCTGGCTGAATGCGTTAACAGGCTCGTTCGT
>NZ_JBOFLP010000083.1:0-4349 GCF_051657925.1 Chroococcidiopsis sp. | reverse complement strand
GAGGAAACCCTATTAGAGATGCTGGAACAGCAAACTTTGCTACTAAGGATAGTTGGTCTTGATATCAATCTTGTTTAAACTGGGCAAGATTGTAATTGTAAATATTGGCACAGCGCGATCGCGACAATTTGTTACTAATATAGTCTCGCTAGATGAGATATGTCTAAATTAAACTGTCTGTGGAAATTGACAAATTAAGCAAGTAATAGGCTGTAACTCGGCTAGATATAAAAAACCAAAGATTATTGATGTTTGCCATCTATGACCCAAAAAGTTTCGACCTCAACGCCTAGTAGAACAGAAAAAGTGGTTCCAATTCAGCGAGATTTCTCTTGGCAAGTCGCCTCCAACTTGTTGGTGAGCTTCAAATATGCTTGGAGTGGCATTGCTTATGCGTTTAAAACTCAACGCAACTTCCGCATCCATATCTGTATAGGAACTCTTGCTGTCTTTCTGGGCTTATTATTACGTTTGCCTTTGGTCGAAATAGCTGTGATTACGCTGACTAGCGGCTTAGTGCTAGTAATGGAATTACTCAATACCGCGATCGAGTCTGTTGTAGACTTGACGGTAAAGCAGACATATCACGAACTCGCTAAAATTGCTAAAGACTGCGCCGCCGGAGCAGTATTAATCTCGGCTATCGCTGCCGTTCTAGTCGCCGCCGCTCTTTTGTTACCACCGTTGGTGAGGATCGTTCTATCTACCTTGAATTGACAAGGAAGCAATTCAAAATTCAAAATTGACCACTCACCACACCCTTTCTTCACGCACTACTCAAAAATGATTATAGTTATTGATAATTACGACAGTTTTACTTATAACCTAGTGCAGTACTTGGGTGAATTGGGGGCAGAGTTCCCAGTTGCAGCAGAGATTCGAGTTTATCGGAACGACCAAATTACGATCGAGCAGATCCGCGAGTTACAGCCAGATGGGGTTGTGATTTCTCCAGGTCCGGGTCGCCCAGAAGATGCAGGAATTTCTCTGGAGGCGATCGCACTCTTAGGCGAGAATACACCGATATTGGGCGTATGTTTGGGGCATCAAAGCATTGGACAAGTCTTTGGTGGTAAAGTGGTCTCTGCATCTGAATTGATGCATGGTAAAACTTCATCAGTTTCCCATACGGGAGTAGGCGTATTTAAAGATTTAGAAAATCCGTTGACCGCAACCCGCTATCATAGTTTAGCGATCGAACGGCAGACCTGCCCAGACGTGTTAGAAATTACCGCCTGGGTTGAGGACGGGACAATTATGGGAGTGCGACATCGGCAATATCCTCACATTGAAGGAGTCCAGTTTCACCCGGAAAGCGTCCTCACAACTTCAGGAAAGCAATTACTGCGCAACTTCCTGAAACAACTGCCGTCCCACTAGTGGAGTGAACGGAGAAGCAATGAAACGACGACAGTTGATTGGCTATGCTGGAGCGGGGCTACTTTCTACCTTAGCAGTGACGCTTGCAGCAAAATCTCAGCCTGCTGTAGCTCAAACAGGCAGCGGATTAACGGTACGATGGTTGGGTCATACTTGTTTTCTATTTACTGGTGGCGGGGCGCGAATTCTGGTCAATCCTTTTCGGCAGCTAGGCTGTACGGCGGGATACAGACCACCAAAAGTAGAAACAGATTTGGTTTTAATTAGCAGTCAATTATTGGATGAAGGGGCAGTAGAAGAGGTTCCTGGCAATCCCCAGCTGATCTTTGAACCTGGAGTATACCAATTTAAAGGAACGCAGATCCAAGGAATTGCGATCGACCACGATCGCGAAAAGGGGAGAAGATTTGGTACTAACGTGGCATGGCTGTGGACGCAAGGCGGGATTAGGATTTTGCACTTAGGGGGAGCTGCTGCACCAATCACAATCGAACAAAAAATCCTTATAGGTCGTCCCGACGTGTTACTAGTGCCAGTGGGGGGTGGTGCTAAAGCTTATAACCCTCAAGAAGCCCAAGCAGCCGTCAAGACTATCAATCCCAGGTTAGTCATTCCGACTCACTATCGTACCCAAGCCGCCGATCCTGCTGCCTGCGACATCGTGCCGCTAGATGAATTTTTGTCATTGATGGAAGGAACTCCCATACGTCGCAGTCAAAGCGATAGTTTAACTGTTAAAGCCGCCGACTTACCCAAGGATGAAACTGCAATTCAGGTATTGAGTTATAAGTTTTAACTGGTAGTTGGTAGTTGGTAGTTGGTAGTTGGTAGTTGGTAGTTAGCTCCCTCAGTTTCCTCAGCTCTCTTCCCCCTACTCCCTACTCCCTAATAACTGCTAACTTGGAAAGGTGTAGTTTCCTGACAGCGATGATGCAGTTGAACTCTAACAGCATTTATCCCTGCCCAGCCTGTCGTTTGGGCAAGGTTCAAGCTATGCCTTTAATGGAAGCGATGGCTTGCGACTGCTGCCAGCAGATTTTTGAAACTGATGTAGAAAGACAGCAGTTGAAAATGCTCTCCTGTCAACCACCGCTAGTCTGGCGTTGGAATGGCAGAAGGTGGATAGAAGCTTATTATGACGGCGTAGAATTTGGCTGGGGTTATACTCTAGCCGCGATCGCTCTCGTAGCGCTACCAACGGCTATAGTTGGGCTGACCGTCTATATCTTTCCGCCACTCCCAGATACTCCTTTATATTGGCTACCGTATGCTTGGATTTGGCTCACCTTTTTGTCACACTTATTAACGATTTGTTGGTTAGCGATCGAATTTTATCAATTTCAGCTCGGCATATTTCTGAAAACTTTGTTGCAGCGCTTGGTATTCCGCTAAAACACCGTACCGTCACTCTGTAACTGAATGGGGGAAACTCCATTCGGTCTAAGTTCGGCAGCAATCCGCCGTCCGGCGCTCCAAGTTCCGCCTTGCAAAATTTTGACCAAAGGCAACTGCGTAGCATCCATTTCCAACTGCTGGCGGATCGTTGCAGCAATTTGGTCTAATAGAATCACAGTTAATGCTCGCCACTCGACAACGACTTCCGAGTCTACTGAGTGGGCGTGGTGGAAAATATCTGAGTGTTTGGCTTGTAGCAGTCCGAGATCGAGGCACAAACCACCATTTCGATATTCTGGTAATCCGGTCAGGTCGTCAAGTCCCGTAATTTCTAAACCGAGTTCTTGTAGTGGCTCCAAAAGAGAATAAGTCAACCATTGCGAAAGCTTGTGAAATGGAACTAGGGAGTCGGTAATTGGTAATTGGTAATTGGTAATTGGTAATTGGTAGTTGCTCCCTCTGCCCCTCTGCTCTCTTGTCCCCCTGCTCCCTGCTCCCTGCTCCCTGCTCCCTGCTAAAGCAGAATGATACCAAACATCGCCGAGATTAACTCCGGCTATTTCAATTCTGCCAGACCAAATACTGCCGAGTCCTTCTAAAACAGCACGCAAAACTGTTGCAGCTGGTAGTTGTTTGTGGTGCGATCGCTGTAACAGATAATGCACGAGATGACCCGGACGGGGATTGTCGTCACCGAACATTTGCGGGTAGGCAAAAAGCGATCGCCCTAATTTTTGTAATAGTTCTACTCGTCCTGCCAACCCTACCAATGGATTATCCTCATTTACCTGAAATCCTTGAGCTAGGGTTGCTTCACTCAGAGATTGCAATCCTTGGGCATCGACTTGTAAAAGCTGATGAGGATGGCTGGAGAAAGCACCTTGACAGAACATCCGAAAACTAGCCACTGCTAACCCCTCCGATCGCTGAAAGATTGAATCGGTTTCCCGTTCGCAATACAACCAACGATCGCCCGCACCCGCATCTAACAGCACGCTGACGATTGCCAGATCGAACCGAGTCACGGCTCGCTCGACTGGCGATAGCCCTGCCAACAGCCGCTCTAACTGAGCTAAACGCGGTACTCCACCAACTTCAAAGTGCTGCCAGCGGCTATGGAAGGGAATTTGCCCATCGGGATATTGCTCTTGCATGACGGCAATAACATATTTTGCCACCCGTCCTAACTGCGTCAAATCGCAGCGGAAGTGACTCAACTTATCTTGCCGTGCCAGCTCAAACAACTGCCCGCAGCGATCGCGAATCGCCCTCGGGGAACGCAAATAAGCGATCGCCTCTTCCCAAGACTGACGGCTATCGGAAGTTAGAAGATTCATTATCAGTTATCAAGGACTGGTGCGTGGGGTGTTGCAGGCGGTTGGCGAGGTTTCCTCGCCAATAAAGCTGCGTCGTGGTGCGTGAAACATTTACGACTGACGACTTACGACTTCATCATTCCATTTCTCTACCTTTAATTTCTGCCAATCCTAACGTATCTAGTACCGCGCCTGGAGTGTAGTAACCAGCGGCTTTTTTCGCCTCAATTTCCACTTGTGCGTCTTGGGGAATCAAAT